>JAIBAJ010000004.1 GCA_019695265.1 Bacteroidia bacterium
ATTGTTTGTTATCGTTACAACTTAATTTACCTATATAAGTATTATTTGAGACAGACATAAGCTGTAATACCTCCTTCAAAAAGCTGGACCAATGTTACAGATAACATTGCCATAAAAACAGATATTCGAATTCCAGCCAATGAGGTTAAATTAACTTACAGACAATTGCTTGCTCTTTTAAATGGTACTGGAGGTGTTCCGGGGGTGTCGGTTGAAATTCGTAATATTATTCCTTTTACTAATGATACATCCTACAATTCTGTAACCTTTGATGTTCCGGCTTTTGGAACACCCTTGGTGAAAGGTTTAGATAATTTTGAAATTGATTCTATTCCTTTTCGTGACTTTTTGAATGAGTATGATATTCCTAATGTTAGGTTTTATGTAGTTGGTCCTAATGGAGATGGGGTTGCAGAAAACCAAGGAATGGGCAATTACTGGCTTGGTACCGATACTTTTCCATTGCAATCGCCTTGGGTAACTAATGTTAAGTGCTACTTGCATCCGGATGGTTCATTCGATTTACCTTCTCAAGTGAATCCACCTAGCAATGTTGAAGATCAGTTTAATATTTATGTACATGATCCGGATGATCCTTTGAGAACTTGTGGAGGCGGAAATATGATTGAGCAAACCCCGGATGGAACCAGGGATAGCCAAGGTCAAATGGATTTTACTTCCGATCAAAATAGACCTTTTTGTTTAGATCGTCCTGGAATTTTGGCGTATACTTCACCTGAAGTGCAAGATTCATTGTGTATTATAGGTTTTCCAACCGCGACTATTTATGCAAAATCCAACCCTGGAGGGGCAAATACCGGCGACCCAACTGATACCGATTTCTTCGTTCGAGTTTTGGATGTTTATCCGGATGGAAGAGAGTTTTTTGTTGCAGAAGGTGGCGTAAATGCCCGTGCCAGAGAATATGTAAGAGGATTGGTTGAACATCCTGAATGGGATCAAGAAATTCCTTACCCTATCGATACCATACCATTTTCTAATATTGAAACAGGAAAAATTTACGAATACAAATTCAAAATGCTTCCACTTGGTTATACCTGGGGAAAAGGGCATAAGATGAAAATACTTATCAGCAGTAGCAATTTTGACCGTTTCCAAGTTAATCCTAACATACCGATGAATGATGGAGAGTTTTTCCGTCGCAAACCGGGTGATGGACAAACTTATACTTACCAAGGGGTGGAATATTCGCCAAGAGTAGCTGTACAACGAATTGCATTTTCTGCAGAACATCCTTGTAACATCGAATTTCCGGTTTATACCCAACAATATGTTAATGTACCTGATCTTTCTAATAACCACAATACCGGATTGGATGCCTTGGTATATCCAAACCCTACTGCAGGTGATTTGAGTATTTTTCCTACAAAACCGGGAAAATATCAGGTAACTATTCTCTCCATTACAGGGACAGTAGTTGCTAAGCTCGATAATCAAACGGAAGAAACTATTCGTTTAGATGCATCTAAGCTTGGAGCAGGAATTTATTTGATTGAAATTGCCAATCAAGTAAATGGGGAAAGAATCGTTAAAAAGTTTACTAAAGAATAATGTAAATGAAAAACTAAGAAAGGGTCATCTTATGATGGCCTTTTCTTGTTTTATGAAGGTTGGGTCAGTAGAAATATAGTGGAAAATAAAATGAACTATTCCTTGTTCACCCATTAAATTTAGGTTATTTTGGCAGCCTAAACACCATCAATACTTATGGATAAATTTACAGGAATAATTGGAGTAGTTTTAATTCTTGGAATTGCATTTGCCCTTTCCAATAACAAAACAAAAATTAATTACCGATTGGTTCTTTCCGGTTTATTAATTCAAGTGGTTTTAGCCATTTTTATTTTAAAAGTGCCAATAGGAAAAGAGATTTTTGGATGGATAGGAAAGGCAGTTACTAAATTGTTAGCCTTTTCTGATAAAGGTGCCGATTTTGTTTTTGGGGCTTTGGTAAATCATGATTTTATGGAAAAGGCTTTTGGCCAGGGGAATAGTTTCATTTTCTTCTTTAAAATTATACCAACCATCATTTTTGTGGCTGTTTTGGTTAACATAGCCTATCATATAGGTTTAATGCAAAGAGTCGTAGCAGTTATGGCTAAAGGCGTGCATTTTCTTATGGGTGTGAGTGGTAGTGAAGCTTTGAGCAATGTAGCTTCAGCATTTGTAGGACAGGTGGAAGCCCAAATTATGATTAAGCCTTATTTGAAAGGCATGACCAAAAGTGAACTGTTAGCCAGCATGGCAGGTAGCATGGCCTGTATTGCAGGTGGAGTAATGGCCGTTTATATTTCACTGGGGGTTCCTGCCGAATATCTGCTGGCAGCCAGTTTAATGGCAGCACCCGGTTCTTTGGTAATTTCTAAGATTATTTTTCCTGAAACTGAACAAAGTGAAACCCAAGGTACGGTTCAACTGGAAGTTCAAAAAGCTCACTCCAATTTATTAGATGCTATTTCAGCCGGTGCAAGTGAAGGATTAAAAGTTGGATTGAATGTTATTGCTATGTTAATTGGATTTATTGCCCTAATTGCTTTGGTAGATTATATTTTAGGAATTACGGGTGGATGGATGAATTATCCAAATCTAAGTTTGAAAACAATTTTAGGATTTATTTTTTCCGGGTTTGCCTGGTGTATGGGTGTTCCATACAAAGATATTTTTGCTGCTGGGGAATTGATGGGTACTAAAATGGTAATCAATGAATTCGTAGCCTATATCGATCTTTCCAAAGTGAAAAGCTCCTTAGATTCTAAAACCTTGGTTATTACTAGTTTCGCTTTGTGCGGATTTGCAAATTTTAGTTCCATAGCCATTCAGGTGGGTGGAATTGGTGAATTAGCTCCTTCCAGAAGAAAAGACTTGGCTTCTTTGGGTGTTAAAGCCTTAATTGCCGGTACCTTAGCTTCTTACCTTTCTGCAACCTTGGCCGGTATGTTAATGTAATAATTCCATGCGATTTATTCCACTTGGACTTTGCTTTCTGGCAGTTGTGTTCATTTCATTTACACATCCGCAAGGGAAAAGTACTGGCGCACCGGCCTCTAGCACTGGTGCCCCGGATGAATTTACCTGCAACATCTCCGGTTGTCACGACGATGCCCTTACCAACCAAGGAGATGCTCAGCTGTATTTAACTTGTTCCGACTTTCAACAAGGTTTGATTCCAGGGAAAACCTATTCTATTATCTGTTCAATTTCAAAAAGAAATACACAACGTTTCGGTTTCCAATTAGTAGCTTTGGATGAAGCAGGAAATCAAGCCGGTAAATTTGATTTGCTTGAATCAAATAGAACCCAAATCCTTTACAATGATGCTTCGCTTAAAGACCGACAATATGTAACTTATACCTACCCCGGAACAAAAGCTGTGGCTGAAGATTTAGGTCAGTGGACGGTTTATTGGACCGCTCCTAAACACATTGCCGGGAAAGTAAGTTTTTACTTAGCAGGGGTTGCAGCCAATGACGATGCCAGTGATAAAGGTGATGAGGTTTACACATTTCAAAAACATGTACTTCCTGGTAATTCAATTGAACTGCTTGCTTTCCCAAACCCATTTCGTAATACCTTGACCATTCAGTGGCCCTTTACTCAAATCCAAGCTTCCCTAAAAATATGGAATAAGGAAGGTGTTTTGGTGTTTGAAAAGGAAATCCCAAATGCCTTAGGACAAAGCCAAACCTTGGAAGAAATGAATCAGTTGGCTTCGGGAATCTATTTTCTAGAGTTGAGTTCAGGTTCATTTCAGGCAAGTCAAAAATTGATTAAAGAATGAGAAAGAATTTAAGCTTAGTTTCGGTATGCCTGGTTTTGATTTCAATCGGACTAATGCTTTCTTCCTTTATTCCCAAAACGTCAGGATCTCATATTTCATGTACCGGTGCGCCCGGTGAATTAACTTGTAAACAAGCAGGATGCCATGCAGATGCAACTATTGAAGATGATACTTTAACCAATGAACTAGTCTTTGGAAATCATCAGAATTTCTACATTCCCGGGCAAACTTATTCCATCCAAATAAAGGTTAGGAAGCCCGGACATGATAAGTTTGGATTTCAAATTGTTGCGCTATCTGAACAAGATGAAACAAATGCAGGTACCATTCAGGTTACCGATCCTGTTAGAACTCAGTTGCAAGATAATGCAACTCCTCCCATCGAAGATCGCCGATATTTGACTCATACAGCAAATGGTACCATTGCTTCTCCTGCTGATTCCATTTCCTGGACCTTCGATTGGACGGCTCCAAGCGTTGATGTTGGACCTATTGTATTTTACTATGCCACTAACTGTACCAATCATAACAATCAAAATACGGGTGATGAATTACATCTTTCAACTTATAGAATTACAAGTCAGGGAAGCGGTTTAGATGACTATGCCAATTCCATCAGAACATACTATGACCCCATAAAGAAAATGCTTTTTACTTTCGGATTACCTCCGAGCAATGGTACTGCCACCATTTTTAATTCGGAAGGTCAAACCATAATTCAATTAAGTTTGAAAGGGAGTGCTGATGAAATCTTTCACTTACCTCTACTCAACGGAATTTACTTTATACATTTTAAATGGAATCAAAAGGAAGCGATTAAACGGGTCGTTTCCTTCTGAATTACACCATGGTAGTCTTAGAAAAATAGTTCAGAAACTATTTTTCCAAGACTACCATGGCAATGGCAGTTTCTTTGATATGACTTAAACTTACATGAGTTTTCTGAACTCCCATGGATTCGGCCTTTTTTAGTGTTTCCCCATGAAGGAACAGATGAGGTTTTCCTAATTCATCTAATCGGATTTCAATTTCATGCCAAGCCATTCCTTCTCTCCAACCGGTTCCCAAAGCTTTAAATAAGGCCTCCTTCGCTGCAAACCTGGCTGCAAAACTTTCTGCATAGTTCTTTTGGGAGTTGCAATAAGTAATTTCGCCTGAATGAAAAAAGCGTTGTTGAGTAATTTCGCCTTTGTCAACCAAAGATTTTACTCTTTCCACTTCAATCATGTCTATGCCTGTTCCGAGAATCATGAAAAATATTTCCACAAAGAAAGGAAATTTTAACCTTATACCATTCGGATTAGCATGATAAGCTTGGAGTGATTGGCTTGTTAAACTTTTTCAAGAACCAAATCTTCACCCACCAAATCTTCATCCACCAGGTTAAGTTGTTTTTCTGCTTGAAACCTACCGGAATCCATTAGGTCTATTTCGCTTACAACCTGATATGCCGCACTGGCGATGCCATCAAATTTATAATCTCCTTCAGAATTGGTGTAGGAGGTAAATAGAACCTCTTTGGATGGAAGTTTGACCAATTTTACAACCCCTTTAAGCAAGAAATCCTGTATTTGTCTTCTTTCCAATTCTAAATCCTCTTGAGCTTTGGCAATCAATTCAGGATTTGGTTCTGAAGCGGATTCCAGTTCTGCCAATTTGTTTTCGGCTTCAGTAACTTTAGTAAGGCACTCGTCAGGTAAACTAATTTTTCCGGAGATGCTATAAACCATTTCTTCCTTTTTATCGGTACCAAAAGGCAAGAGGATGTCTTTAATGCGATTTAATAAATCCATCATTCTTCCGCTGAAAAAGCCTAGTAGAAATGAAATAGCAACGGTTGATTCTGTTTTAGCCGTGCTGGCACCGGAGCTTGATTCCGTTAGCATATCATAGCAGAGATAAATTACTACTGCGCAAGGTGGTGAATACAATAACTTGCCCACATGAACATAAATTTCCTTTTTATTGAATTCAGCCTTTCTCAATCGCTCGCTGGTGTTATAAATCAAGTTGCAGAAAACCCCAATTAGACACCAAAAAAAGATTTCCATAAATACCCAATTGCCAAAAAGGTAAAAATTGGAAGTAGTTTTAACCTGGTATTTTGGTAGTAATTTCTTCAATTCAACCGGGTTTGCACTTGACAGGATTTTATTCAAATCCGAATGGAGAAATTCAGGATCAATGTTGGAAAATGTATTGGAATAATAGGCTTGAATGAAATTAATGAAGTCTTCTTTAGATTCTTGGGCATCATCCCTTTTTTCATTCCAATAGATTAGTTGTTTTGCCAAGGCAATGGTATCCTTTTTTACCTTTTCAACATTCCAAGCACGTAACTCGCTATCTAAGGAATCTATTTTATAGTTGGTAAGCCGGTAGGCATTTTCTCTTTCTTCTAACACATCGAGGTAGGAGTTTAATTCGGTAACTTGGCTAACATCCAACTGCACCAACTTTATTTTACCGGTTTCAATTAAAGGTAATACCTTGACACCTCCAATGGTTAAAGGCATTTCCAAGTGCAAAATGCCGTAACAAATTAAGGTTGCTAACAAGCTAAATCCCATATAAACCATCCATTTATAGCCTGCCCTTGCCTGATCTAAGGGTTCTAGTTTGTCAAATAAACTTGGAAATATTCTCTTGGTTTGAGTTTTTCCCGGGTCAGCACTTGTTGCCATAGTTTTATTAAAGGTATTGGTGTTTAGATGAAAGGTTAATTGTTTATTTCAAGAAAAAGGAATACCTGCTTATCACACATTGTAATATTTCAAGGTTCCGGATACCAACAAATCTCGTTCACTCATTCGTCTGTAGGTAAGTCCCTTTAATTCTACCTTAACACCATTTACAGTTCCTTTATTCCATAATAGAAGCTTATCTCCGGCTAATTTAATATCTCCTTTATTGATGGCAACCAAGGCGCTGGAAGATTTGAATGCAGCCACGCCAACATTGTAAGAAAATGCCACCAAGGCACCAATCTGGTCATCGTTTAATGTTCCCGGAACCAATTTCCGAACCTCAATTTCATAGGTTGATAAATCCCTTTTTAGTAAATCTTCTGCTTGCTGTAAGTTAAAATCAGGAAACAATTCCTCTGCTCTTTTTTTGTTTGCAGCTTCTTTCACAAACCTTCCGCTGATTGGGTCAAAAATGGCATGTCCCCAACCAATTGTCCAAATTCCTAATGGGTCCATTTTGGGTTGAATGCCAATTTTGCTGAGGTCTCCATCGTGTAAACTCTCATAATGTTTTATTAAATCGATTGATTTTTGAGAAATAGCCATTGGTTTGAATGTTTGGGTTTGATAGATGTTGAATGGTCAAATATAGTTTTTTACAGTATGTATTATTGTAACAGTATAAATTTTTATCATTAGAAGATTAAATTTTATCCAATTTTTAGTATTAATTGTCTTATAATATTGAAATAGATTAAAGCGAGTTATATTTTTTGAAACAAAAAAGTTGATTCCGGAAGTATTGAATTGAAATTTCAATTTGCATTTTTTCCTCCGCCTAATGAATCAGCAGGAGGATGCTTTATTTCTTGAACCTGGTAATTTCTATACCTTTATTTAACCAAATAAAAATACCCTGTCGTTTATCGAAACCTTATTGTGCTATTGGAGGTACAAGGTGGAAGTTTCCACCAATTTATGAAAAAAATCTACTTCTTGTTTTGCCTGCTTTTTTCATTTCAAATGAGCTTTGCAGGATCAACCGACTTTGTAGCTCAAACAGTAATTGTAAAGGTAAAGCCTTTCTACCGAAAACAATGTAAACCCAATTCGGTTGAGGTGATGCGGGTGAAAAAAGTGTTATCTGAATTGCAGGTTAATCATACCCAATTACTTTTCCCTCAATTAAAAAACGTCGGTAAAGTTGATTTGAGTTTAGTTTATGAACTTCATTATCAAAGTGAACTAGATGCTCAAAAAGCTGCTGAATTGCTCATGCAAACCGGTATTTTCGAGTATGCCGAGCCTCGTTATACTTCCATTCCTTTATATACCCCTAACGATGCCAATATTGCGAATCAAACTCATCATACCATCATTCATTCCTATGAAGGATGGGATTTGGAACAAGGCGATACCAACATTGTAATCGGTATTACCGATACCAGTTTCGATATTCTTCACCCCGATTTGAGTGGTAATATCAAGTACAATTATGCTGACCCTGCCGGAAATGGCGACAACGATGGCGATGGCTATACTGATAATTATTCAGGTTGGGATTTGGCCAACAACGATAATACCATGTACGTGAGTGGAAATTACCATGGAACCGGTGTAGCTACTTTTGCCGGTGCAACTACTAATAATGGAATCGGAGTTGCCGGTACCGGATTTAAATCGAAAGTAATGCTAATTAAAGTGGCTCCGGATGCTAATCAAAATTCCATTACTCATGGCTATGAAGGTATTGTTTATGCCGTAAATCATGGCTGTAAAGTGGTTAATTGCTCCTGGGGTAATACCACCTATAGCCAATTTGCTCAAGATGTAATTAACTATGCTACCTTCGATTTTGATGCCACCATCATCGCCTCTTCCGGTGATTCGGCGGGTGGAGTTACTAAATATTATCCTGCATCCTATGCTCATGTAATAAGTGTGGGTGGTACCGATAACAACGATTGTAATTTTTACCAAAACAACCATGCAGTTGATATCGTTGCTCCTTCGCTTAGCCTTTATGGAACCGCTTCAGTTGCGCCCGGTAATCCGGTTTATACCTCCAGCGGTGGAAACGGAACCTCTTTTTCTGCACCATTGGTTTCAGGTGCAGTAGCCTTGGTTCGTGCCCATTTCCCTGCCATGAATGCTCTTCAAGCCGCAGAACAAGTCATCGTGCATGCCGATAATATTTATGGATTAAGTTGCAACTCTGCTCTTACCGATCGCTTGGGGGTTGGTCGATTGAATATTTACCAAGCTCTCTTGGGTATGAATGAACCCTCGGTTCGTATGACAGATTTTCTTTTAGATGCCTCTAATAACCAGGTTGCCATCGCAGGCCAATCCACTTCAATGGTTTGCGGGTTCACCAATTACCTGGCCAATGCTACCAATGTGGTGGTTACCTTATCTACAACTGCCAGTTATATTTCTATTACACAAGGTGTTGCAGCTTTAGGCGATTTAAATACCTTACAAGCAACCACAAACGCGGCTACTCCGTTTTTGTTTACAGTCGCTGCCAACACTCCGCTCAACCAAAAAGTAGAATTTAAGCTCAGTTTTGTTGGCGATAATGGTTATACTGCTTACCAGTATTTTGAAGTAGATGTAAACCGCGACTACATGAACATAGAAGTCAATAATTTGGCTACAACTGTTTGTACTCGCGGTAAAATTGGTTACAACACCCCTTATCAGCAAAGTGGTTTAGGAATTGCCTATAAGCCTTTGAACGATTCTTCTCAGGTATTTTTGAGCACATTTATGATTGGCAGTGCTGCCGGCAATGTTTCCGATATGGGTTATAGTGCAACTCCACCTGCTCCTGAATTTGATTTTCAGCCTGTTTCAAGAATAGTACGCACTACTACCAATGCCAGTGATTTTGATACTGAGGCCACCTTCAACGACAATGGCGCAGGTGGAAATGCCTTGGGTGTTCAGGTGAAACAAATTAACCACGCCTGGGTAAGTGATCCCAACAAAGATTTTGTAATATGGGAATACCATATCAAAAACAATAGTGCAAATACCCTCAACGATGTTTATGCCGGAATTTTTGCCGACTGGGAAGTTATGGGAACCAACAACAAAGCCGATTTCGATATCAATCGCCAGTTGGCTTATGCTTATAATCCATCAACCCCGGATGTGTATATGGGTATAAAATTGCTGGAGCCTTCAGCCGGTAATTGCTACAATATTGACGCCATTGCGGGCGGTAGCGGAGGCGTGGATATTTCTGATGGTTTTACCGGTGCAGAAAAGTACACCTCGCTTTCTACTTCCAGAAACCAGGCAGGCGGAACTTCAGGAAATGATATTGCCCAGGTAATGAGCGCAGGTCCATTCGACTTAGCTCCCGGCGATTCGGTTAAAGTTTCCTTTGCTATTCTGGGCTCTTTAGATTTGAATTCCTTACAGGTATCGGCCGATCAGGCTCAAACTGCCTACAATGGTATCGGTGTTTCAGCTCCTGTTTCCAAATATTCCAATAGCCTGAAATTGTTTCCAAATCCTGCTCATCAGTATGTAAATGTGTATGGCGATTTATCCGGAAAGGATATTCAGATTTTAGATGCCCTTGGCCGTACTCAGCACCTTGATAAAACTACCATTGGCCCTCAGTTGGTTAAACTTTCTATTGCCGGCTTAACTCCCGGAGTTTATGTAGTTAAAGTCGGAAATGAAGTTCGCCGTTTAATAGTAGAATAAGGGTTTAACACAGGTTTTAAGAGAAATTTCAGTCTCTTTTATATTATTTATGCGGGCCGCTTTCGCCATCGGAGTGATTATTAGACTCAAACAGTTTCAATAGGCGAAATCGCCGGGCTATCCACTTCAAGTCCTCGTCGCCGAAGGCCCCGAAAGTGTTCGGGACCTTCGGCTCCTGTGGGCTTTCCGTTACTATCCCTGCCCGAAGGGCCTGTGCATCCTAGAAGCTTGGTACCTAATCTAAATCAGTCAACTCCTTGTATTTACAAAATTGGTTTTTAAGGCTATGGTAAACTTCGATTAGTTTACAATCCAAGGACTTTAATTGGAAGTAACTGCTATATTTGTGCATGCCCTATCTGAAAGCCATTTTGATGTTTTTTGTCCTATTGCATGGTTTAATACCTGCTAATGCACAAAAGGGGGCGAGCTTATTAGATAAAACTGAACTGGGTTTTCAATTGGTTTATCAAAATAAATTTCGTTCAGCAGATAGTTTGTTGCATCAAAATAAAATGCATCATCCACATCATTACCTCAACCATATTTTAGCCGCAAATATTTACTGGTGGAGGATTTTGTATGGTGAAAAATCCGATAAACTCGATCAATTATTTACTTCCGAAGTTGACAGCGGAATGGCCTTGTTGGAGAAAATCGGAGTAGATCGTATGAACCATGAGCAATTGTTTTTGTATCTGAATTTGTATGGATTTCGTTCCAGGATTTATTTTAGGGAAAGATCCTATTTTAAGGCCATACAAACTTTCAGTGGAATTATGGGTTTGCTTAAAACCACCTTTGGTAAGGAACCTGAATTTGAACGATTTTACTTTACATCCGGCTTGTTTAATTTTTATACCGGTTCAGGAAGAGAGTATTCCAATGTAATTAAAGCTGCATTGTTTGCTTTTCCGCCCAGTGATAAAATGAAAGGAATGGAGTACTTATATCGCCTTATTCATTCAAAGGATGTCATTATGAAGAATGAAAGTCGGTATTTTTTGCTTAAGATAAGTTTGGATCACATGAATAATTTCAAGGAATCGCTTCGGTTGTCTACTATGCTGGCAAAAGAATATCCAACCAATGCCTTGTATCAATATTATGTATTTAAGAACTTGGTAAAACTCAATCGGATGGAAGAAGCCAGAAAGGAATTGGCACATCTGGATTTGATTTTGATGGAGAATCCAAGTATTAAGCCTGATTATATTAAATTTTGGAAAGGGAAAGCACAGGAAACATTGAAAAGGCATTACGAAGCTAGTGCTGATTAGTAACAAGTTCGTTTTGGGATTAACATGGTTTCTTTAAGTGTCTCTAAAGAACCATTTTTCATTTTCATAATTTGGAAAGTATTATAGCCAAACACATTGGGAAAATTGGTCATTGCAAAGTTGTAGGAAGTGGCAGAAATAAAAGATGTTCCAGGTAGGAATGATGTAAATTGCAGGGTAGTATTCGATTTGGAAGTTGAAATACGGAAGGTGGATTGTAGCACATCACTTGGGACGGAGCACCCGGGCAACGATAGAGCGTGATACCCCACAGGACTGTGCAGCGGTAGCGGAGCAGGCCGAGGAGTATTAGCGATAGCGTGACCCGAACGCACCTTATCAATAGTTGGGGGTAAGCAACTAGCTTTGGAGGTGCGGAAGGGGGCCCGCCAACTTTAGAAAAATAGGAATAAAAAAGCCGGATTTATTCTTAGTTAAACCCGGCTTTGGAAGGAAAATGGTCTCCTATTATTTTGGGCCGATCATATCTTCAGGTCTTACCCATTGGGTGAATTGCTCGTCGGTGAGCAAACCCAAGTCGATGGCAGCCTGGCGAAGAGTTTTGTTTTGTTTATGCGCTGTTTTGGCAATTTTAGCGGCATTTTCGTATCCAATATGCGGGTTAAGAGCCGTAACCAACATCAGAGAATTTTCCAAGTGTTTCTTAATAACTTCGTTATTTGCCTCAATTCCAACGGCACATTTATCATTGAATGAAACGCATGCATCGCCTATCAAACGGGCGCTTTGCAGTACATTGGCGGCGATGAGAGGTTTGAAAACGTTTAGTTCAAAATGACCTGTGGCGCCACCTATAGAAACGGCTACATCATTTCCCATTACCTGGGCACAAACCATGGTCATGGCTTCGGGCTGTGTAGGATTTACTTTTCCGGGCATGATAGAGGATCCAGGCTCGTTGTCGGGGATAATAATTTCACCGATTCCGCTGCGTGGGCCTGAGCTTAACATACGGATATCGTTGGCGATTTTCATGAGGGAAACGGCAACTCTTTTCAATGCTCCGCTCAGTTCTACCATGGCATCGTGGGCGGCCAGGGCTTCGAATTTATTTGGGGCAGTAATGAACGGAAGGCCGGTGAATTCAGCGATTTTTTGGGCAACCAAAACATCGTAACCTTTGGGGGCGTTTAGTCCGGTACCTACGGCGGTTCCACCTAGGGCCAGTTCACGAACAGCTTCCAGGGCGTTTTTAAGAGCACGTATACCATTGTTGATTTGTTGTACATATCCTGAAAACTCTTGTCCAAGGGTAAGAGGAGTTGCATCCATAAAATGGGTACGTCCAACTTTTACAATAGGTGCAAAGGCTTTAGCTTTGGCATCGAGGGTGTCGCGCAACAATTCCAAGCCCGGAATAGTAATCTCTACTACTTGTTTGTATGCTGCAATATGCATAGCAGTAGGGTAGGTATCGTTGGAGCTTTGGGCTTTGTTTACATCATCGTTGGGGTGAAGTACTTTTTTATCGTCTAGTAAATTGCCACCTTGTACCACGTGGCCGCGGTTGGCGATTACTTCGTTGACATTCATATTGCTTTGTGTACCCGATCCGGTTTGCCAGATTACCAAAGGAAATTCGCCATCGAGGCTTCCGGTAAGGATTTCGTCGCAGACTTTAGAGATGAGGTCTCTTTTTTCGGCAGGGAGAATTCCAAGTTCGGTGTTTGCGTGGGCGGCCGCTTTTTTAAGGTAAGCAAAGGCGTAAATTACTTCCTTTGGCATGGAAGCTTCCGGACCAATTTTGAAGTTGTTTCGGCTACGTTCGGTTTGGGCTCCCCAGTATTTTTCGGCGGGTACTTTTACCTCGCCCATGGTATCGTGTTCGATTCTGAAACTCATTGATGAAAATTTTGCTCCAAAGGTAGGAGCAATAAATGAATTTCAAAACCTAGTTTAGGGAGATTTGGAAGGAAATTGGGTGATTTTTATCAAGGAAAGTCAATGAAATCTTGATTCTTATCTTTTCACAGTATTCACTTTTCCCCAATCCATACCCGGGTCTGTTTTTACCTGGCCTTCGAAAGGTTTATCCGGATTGTATTGCACGTTTTCAGGAATAGCGGCTGCGTTTTTGGTTTCGATTTGAGAAACTGAGAAAAGCTGTTCAACTTTAAAATTGGCTTCTTCATTGGCGTCGAAGAGGTGCTTTTTGGTTAGTTTGGCAGCTCCATCTACATGAAAATAATCGGGATACCACCGATCATTAATTTCCCTAAAAGAGTATTTTTTTCGGTAATGAGGGTTTTCAACTTCGTAACCAAGGGCAAATAGGATGGGTTTAGCGGTTAACGGAATTACGATGGAGGAATAGTAATCAATACTAACAATGGCGTAGGAATTGTTTTCGAGATAAATGCTGCCTTTTTGTTTTTCATGCTCCACTGTTCGTTTGGCTACAAAGTTTATAACCATAACCTCTTTGCCCTGAAAGGTGGTGGATGGGCCGAATTTGTATTCATATTTTTTAAAGTTATGGCTATCCAGAAACAATTCGGTTTCACGAATAAAATCCATTTGGAGGATGGTTTCCGGACCGCCGAGTTCAAGCATTTCGGCTAATTCTCTGGTATCTACTTCTTTTCCTTTTTTAAGGTCTTTTTTTCGTTGTTTAGCGATGCGTTTATCTATTTTTTTTCGGATAAAACGTAGTTCAGTGATTTTCCCTTTTCGAAAAAGTTCTAGTTGGTGTTGGTTTTTAGACTTCGAGGCATAATTAGGATAATAGCTTTTAAAAACAGCTTCGGCATTATCGATGGGTTCATTGTTTTCCCAGATTTTCTCGTGATAATAGCCTATGCTTTGAAAAGGTTTATTGGGGTAATTGTTTTTGATATTCCGCATTGCCAGCAAGATGTAATGCGTTGGTGGAAGGGGACGGACAACGACCTCCTGAAGGTTAACCGATTGAGCTTCGAGACGGATGATAGTACCTGACTTAAATTTGCCTACCTGTATTTTTTGACTCAGGTAACCCAGGTAATTGAATTGAATAGAATCATTTGCAGAACCTTCGGGCAGAAGGAGTTCAAATTCTCCTTTTTCGTTGGTGGTGGTTCCTATATTTGTTTTTTTAAGGCTAACTGATGCAAAGGCTAAGGAAGTGTTATTTTTTTTATCAACCACTTTGCCTGAAATTTTTATTTGGCCAATGCCTAGCAGGGGGAGCAGGCAGAGTAAAAATAAATAAGTATAGGATTTGGTATTCAAGGGTTGTTCGTATGAAAAGTGCTGATTCTACAAATGTTCACTTTTTTTTGGGAATTGCGATTAAAATTGTCATAAGAAATTTTAAATCTGTCTTTAATAAGTGGTTATAAGGTAGTAGAGCTAATTTTTGATAGCTAACTTTTCTAAAGAGAATCATCCAATTAATTGGTTGATATGATAAGCTTTTTTGAGGGAACTTAAGAATGAACCACAAAGAAGATTGTATTGATACTTAGGCAAATTAAAAAATATTAAGAAGCAGGAATTTGGAAATATGGAATCCACCATTACCTTTGCGCCGGGCAAGTCTTATACGACCAGCTCCTGGTGAACTCCCCCAGGTCAGGAATGAAGCAAGGGTATCCGGTTGTAGCGGTGCGATGTAAGTAGCTTGCCCTTTTTTATTTTATGTTTGGGTCCTTCATTTTCCTTTTACCAAACATATAACCAATTCCTAATTTAGGTTGGAAGTTAATAGTTGAACCTGTTTCGAAATTAGACGATTTTTCAAGAAAAAATTTTGTATAACCGAATTCTCCACCCAAGTATGTCATAATTCTTGGATGAACGTTAGTCCTGATATATAACATAATGCTTGGTCTAATCATAAATCCATTTTGATCTGTTAATGTATTTAGGTTTGAGAAATAGGCCAATGCTGGAGGTTGAAGTGTTGTATTTTTCTCTTGGATGTACTTCAGGTTAATACGATATTTAAAGATTCCGGCATCCAATCTAAATCCCAAACAAAAGGATAATACACTGTTTTTAGGAAAGTAATTTTGAATGCCAAATCCAAGGTATGCTGAATTTCCCAGAGCATTAAATCCAAGGAGAAAATGATCTAAGTCTCTAAAATGGAGTATGTTTTTGTTTAGATTGGAGCCTTGAAGAATGGTATTTTTATTTTTAACTGAAATAGAAACTGTGCCAATTAGACTTGATTTACCCGGAATGAAAAAATATTCATACTGAATACAAAAACGCTTGTAAATAAGTTCACCTAAATCAATACTTAAACTTTGTTTAGGGATAGGAAAGGAGTCGTTTTTACTGGAACTAACAAAAGTTTGGGGTTGAATTTTTATCTTTTTAGATGAAAATTTTGGAGGGACGGAATATTGTTTAGAGCGAATTTGCTGCAGGTCAGAGATTGGAAAAATAAAATCCGGTCCATCCGGTAATTCCTTTTTACGAAATTGGATTTCATTTTTTCGTTTTTCAATTATTTTACCTACCACCCAATTACCGGATTGGAATTGCAGACTGTCTTGGGCAATGACATCAAGATTTAAAATAAAGAGAAGCCCTACTACAACAGGTAAGAACAAATTCAAATACTTCATTCTTTCTCTTTGGATTGGCCAAAATTGTATCCTAAGCAAAAGCTTGGGTTAATTGAAATACCCATAAATCCATTAGCTAATTTTTTGGTATCTGTAAGAAGCATAGTGTATCCCATACTAGCCCCTAAACTCATGGAGAAATGAGGTGTTGGATTGTATCGGCCTCCGAGTTCAGCAAGAATGCGTACCATACCGCCAATTTTTCCGGTGGAGGAATACTGGAAATCATTATAACTAGTATAACCGTCATTATCCGGATGATAGGTGTAAATGTTTTTTTTATAGACAAACGTTCCAAAATCGACCAAAATACCATAATAAAAATTTTTGTCCTTTAATCCCTTGGGATAATTTCTGAAACCCAGGCCTGTATAGAAAGAATTTCCAAAATTATTGTAAACTGTTAGCTGGGAGAAGGAGTAAATCGGAGCAAAAATTTCTGTTGAATAATCATCAAAGATTGGTTTCAAAATGGGAACATAAGAGCCGGGAATCAAAGAGTTTTCTGAAAACCTAATTTGATCAGCCATAAAATAAACTTTCTCATCTCTCATAGAGGCAGAGAATGGAATTCGGAATGAAAATTGATTCTTTTTTCCGAAACTATGTTCGTATGTAAATCCGATACGAAATACATTTAAATCAACTGTATTAAACCATAAACTATTTCTTTTGATGGTAAAAATTGCATTAGTTTTTGAAGATTCTTCACCGGGCAAAACAAAATCTTCATCAGTAGGTTCTACCTCCATCAATTCCAAATGTCCATTGGAAAATTTTATTCGGGTTACTTTACCTTTTGCATAAATAAAGTCCGGGCCATTAGGTAAAGCTTGTTTTCTGAAATTGACCTCGCCTTTATTGATTAAAAGTACCTTCCCAATTTCTTTTTTACCATTTGAAAGCCATAAGGTATCCTGACTAAAACCAAACCCTGCGCTACCAATGAAAACCAATAGAAAAAAGAAAAATTGTTTTTCTAAAAAGGTCATTATATTTTGAAATTGATTTACTACAAAAATATTATAATTTTGTTATAATTAAATTAATTATTATGTAATTGAATCCTGATTTTGTTGAGGTGTTATCTGATTTTTCCAATTCTTACCCCTTTGTAATAATGAGCAATAATATCTCGATAGGAGTATCCTAATTCAGCCATACGGTTGGCTCCTTGTTGGCAAATTCCAACTCCATGGCCATAACCTTTTCCAGTAAAAATGACTTCTTTACCCTGGGTTTTGATATTAAAATAGGCTGAACTTAGTCCAAAGTCGGAACGAACTTTTCGGGTGGCAATTATTTGTCCTGCAAGGTCAATTTCTTTTTTTCTGGCGATTTGAGTTAGCTGAAAATCTTCCCCAACCAATCCATCCATGTGGTGTCGGGTTAACCATTTATCCCATTTTTCTCTGCTCACTTTCTTTTCCCAAACAGCTTTAGATTGTTTAAGGCAAAAGGTATCCTGAACCGGCTTGAGATGAATTTTCTCTCCACCCCAAACATTTTCACTACTTTCAGTGTAACCACCGCAATTGCTATGATATGGGACAAAAGCCAAAGCGCCATGTGCATCCCTAATTACCATACTTTCTGTTTTTGCAGTGGCTAAAGAAATCCTTTCATTTCGGATTTCCAGTCCTTTAAAAACCTGGCAATGTACCTGGTCACAAAGATTGAATCCTTCATCCAGATGTTTTTCCATGTTTTCATAGGCAAAGGTTCTTGCTATGATGGCTTGCACCTTATAAAATTCCATGGCAAATTTAGGACCCACCTCTGCATCAATTACACCTGACACATATTGTTCTATTCCGGTAATATTGACTACCCTAATTCTACCTCTCAACACCCTTATTTCCAGACTTCCTTTGTATAATCTTGCCTCTGAATTTCCCATTTTTAATCGAAATGATTGAAGAAGTGGTCCATAAAGTTCCAATTTCCTTCCCGACACACGGATACCTTTGAGTGAAATACCTTTTAAGCTATCACCCACCACATCAATTTTTATGACATCCCCTTTTTCCATGGGCAATCCGTTTAATGAATATCCAATACCTGAAACCGATAATACCATTTGTGAATAATCCTGTCCATCAAAAAGACCAATTCGAATGCTATCTCCTGCAAAACAAGAAAAGGATAAAAGAAGGAAGGCGCAAAAGAAGTTCCTAAACAAGGTTATTTCCATTTATTAATTAGCCAAAAGAAAAGAGACAACAAAATACTAAGTAGAATACTTGACATCATTGGAAAATAGATTTTAGTATGACCGGATTGAAAACTGAAATCACCGGGCAAGTTTCCAAAGCTTGGGGTTTTATCTTTAAGGATAAAAAAAAGTAAACCCAATAAGAAAACAATTCCACCAAGTAGCATCATAACTTTTCCCAAATTTGCCATTCCACAAAGAAAGCAGAAAAATAGTAAATTGCAAGCCACTTGAAAGCTTTTCATTCCATTTTTAAGACAACCTTAGGCGTTCTTCTGGTAGGATTATTTTATATTTCTTCAGCAAGTGGCCAATCCAATTATTTAAGTAGACTCAATCGATTGTTGGGAGATGGATTATTAAGGGACCAATTTTCTCCTCCTGTGGCATCCAGGGTTTATTTATACCCTAATCTGGCGGCTTATCAAGCTATCCATCAAGATAGTATTTGGAAGTTCCTGAATGGTTTTTCTGAAATTAGTTTTCCAGATTTTAAGGATTATGATGCGAATTATACAGCAGCATGGTGTTTTGTTTCGCTTGCCTCTAATTTGTTGTTTTCAGGGAAGGAGTTTCAAATGGAAGCTCAACCCCTATTGGATAGTCTGGCAATGACTTGTTCAGCTAAAATTTTGGAAAAGTCCAGGGCCTATGCAGATGAAATAGTAAAGCAGGTTATGCTAAGAGCTGGAAATGATGGATATAAACAGAGACTTACCTATCTTCGATATACTGTTTCAGAAGGGGATACATCTTATCAATTGACACCTCCTAATTTTTCTGAGCCGGTGGAACCACATTGGGGTACCATAAAAACCTTAGTAATTGATAACCATTGGGCTTATGAAAATGAAATTCCCAATGTTTTTAGTTTAGATCCTGAATCAAATTTTCAGAAAGAATTGAAAGAGGTTTATGTTTTGTCACAAAAAAATACAGATTCTACCTTAAATATTGCCAGACATTGGGATTGTAATCCCATTCAACTAGGAATGTCGGGTCATTTAATGCAATTTGGTTTTAGAATGACACCCAGTCAGCATTGGATGACTGTACTTTGTGATTTGGCAGATACCAAGCAGATTACTATTCAGGATTTATCAATGTTATTTGCCAAATTAGGTGTTGCTTGTTTTGATGCATTTATTGATTGCTGGTATTTAAAGTACCATTTTAATTCCATCCGGCCCGTTTCAGTAATTACAAAATATATTCAATCGGATTGGAAACCGGCAATTGAGACTCCGGCATTTCCGGAATATCCCAGCGGACATAGTTTGGTATCTGCTGCTGCCACGGTAATATTAAGTAATTACTTTGGAGATGATTTTTCATATACAGATCGCACCCAAACAGTTTTTTCTCTCCCGGAATCTAGTTTTTCCAGTTTTAAACAAGCCGCCATTCAAGCTGGAGAAAGCCGCATTCTGGGTGGAATACATTTCAGGAAGGCTGTAACCGATGGATTTAAACGCGGAGAACAGGTTGGAAAACAAGTTTTGAAAAATTGGAGTCATTTAAAAACACGATGAGATTAGTTGTTTTTTTATCCTTGATACTGATTTTTTGGGGCCAAGTCTTCTACTCTTGTGCACAATTCAAGCCCATCCCAGGAATTACCTCCGGTGTATTATTTGAAAATACATTGAAAGAAACCAATGAGTTTAATGTGTTTAATCAAAAATATCCCTACTTGAGTTTTAGTGGAGGTGGAATTGCGGTGGCCGACTTCGATAAGGATGGATTCGAAGATTTATTCCTTATTGGGAATCAGGTTAAGTCAATAATGTATAGGAATTTAGGAGGATTGAAATTTGAACAATTGCCTGATGGGTTTGGTATTAATACCAATTCATGGACAAATGGAGTTGCAGTGGCGGATGTAAATAACGATGGTTGGTTGGATGTATTTGTAACCAAGATGTGCTACCCGGATAGCAGTCATGGGGGAAATAGACTTTTCCTGAATAGGGGGAATTTCAAATTTGAAGAGCGTACCGAGCAATTTGGCCTTTCCTTCATTGGAAATTCTTATCATGCTTATTTCCTTGATTATGATAAGGATGGTTTTATGGATATTTATCTTCTGAATCAACCTTTAGAAAGTGTTGCTGAAAACACCTTTGATATTTTTAAAAATAGAAAAGAGAAAAATTATCTGTTTTCGGATATACTTTATCACAATGAAGGTGGAAAAAGGTTTAAGAATGTTTCTGAACAAGCAGGATTATTACAAGAAAATGCTTTTGGATTAAGCGCCGTGGTCGGGGACTTTAATCAGGATGATTTGGTCGATATTTATGTGTGTAACGATTTCCTATATCAGGATTTTTTATATATCAATCAGGGAAATGGCAAATTTAAAGAAAGCATAGACCAATACTTTGATCATGTCAGCCTATTTTCTATGGGTTCAACATTTAAAGACCTCAATAAAGATGGATTGTCTGACTTGATTACCTTGGATATGAATCCGCCGAATCTAAGTGAATACAAAGTTTCCACCTTTGAAGAACATATAGATAAGTTTAATATACGATCAAAGAATCATTTTAACCAAGAAGTAAGAAACATGGTTCACTTGAACAATGGCCAAGGACATTTTTCTGAAGTTGGACAGTTGCTTGGATTGGCATTTTCAGATTGGAGTTGGTCTGTATTGGCTGAAGATTTTAATGCAGACGGGTTAATGGATGTATTTATTACTAATGGTTTGTATTATAATGTCTTAGACCGTGACTTCGTACGATATACCGTCGATAGCATGTTTAAGGCAGGAAATCTATCTTCTTATAAATCCAGGCCTGAAGATAATTTCAGGTTAATAAAGATGAAACCCAGGAAAGTACCAAATCAATTACATCTACAAACCAATCCTTTACATTTTCCTGTTGATCATCATTTCGGAATTCACCAAAATTGGGTTACAACAGCAGCTATATCGGCAGACTTAGATCTGGATGGAGATTTGGATTTAGTTCTATCCAATATGGATACAACAGCTATTGTAATGGAAAACACCTTGGTTAATAAGAATTATCTTCAAGTAGCATTTGAAAAGCCAAACCAAGCCTTAAATGCAAAAATTTACGCATATCAGAATGGAGTTCTTTTTTTTCAAGAGTTGGGCAACAACGGAGGGATTCTATGTTCACAGAGAAACAACGCCTATTTTGCCTTTCCAACCAATTTGCATCTGGACAGTCTGGTTATTAAGTTTGGGGTAAACAGAAAAGTACTTTATTCCAATGTTAAGATTAATAGAAAAATAGAAATCAAGGAATCCGAATCCTTTATTGATAAGATTGGCAAGTCTTTAATTTCAACAGCCATGTCCGGTTTTCCTGAATTTTCTGAACTTGGAAAATTGACAGATTTCAATGATTTTAAGAAGGAACCATTGTTACCGCATCGCCTAAATGTTTATGGTCCTTATGGCAGTGCTGCCGATTTAAATGGGGATGGTTTAATGGACTTGGTCGTTGGTGGTGTGGCGAAGGATCCAACCCACCTGTTTTTACAGCAAAAGAATGGACATTTTATAGAACAAAAATCTTTTTTTCAATTGGATTCAGCCTGCATTGATACAGATATTGAGTTGGCAGATTTGGATAACGATTCCGATTTGGACATACTTGTTGTTGGTGGAGGTAATGAAGATAAGAAATTCAATAGTTATTCGGATCGTTTATACTGGAATGATGGAAACGGGAATTTCTCCAAATGCCTGGATTGTTTACCGGTAGATAGTTTTAGTGGAAGTGAAGTGGAAAGTTTGGATTATGATAAGGACGGTGACTTGGATCTATTTGTAGCTTCCAGAAATACGCCGGGGCGCTATCCCAAGGTTCCGGAATCTAGGTTGTTGCAAAATACAAAGGGTCATTTTGAAGATGTTACCCCTGCAAGTTTGAAAAAAGCGGGAATGGTAAATACATGCCTGAGTAAAGATTTTGATCAGGATGGATGGGTTGATTTGATGGTTGCAGGAGAATGGATGCCGGTATTGGTTTTCTGGAACCAAGGTGGTTACTTTGATAAGGCCGATACTATTTTACCAACCGGATTCTGGCAACATTTGAATTGGGTAGAAGGAAAGAAGGATGGATTTCTAATTGCTGGAAATTGGGGAGAAAATACGAGAGTAATTCCCGGTCCGAATCAGGAAGTTCGCTTATACACAACAGATATTGACGAGAATGGCAGCCTTGACCCTTTGATTTGTACTTTACAGGATGGAGTTTATAAACCTGTGTTATCCTATGAGAAAATATCCAAAGAACTGCCAATTTTTAGAAAGAAATTTCTGCGTTACACTAGTTACAAACAGGCGAGTATTCAGGATTGTTTAGGTTCAAAATTCCCGCTTGCCGACGTGAAATATTGCCAAGAATCCCAATCGAAAGTGTTAGTTTATTCCGGAAATAGGGAATTTAATAATTGTGAAACCCCATTGGAGTTGCAGTTTTCACCGGTTTTGACTTCTCTCCAGGTCGGAACTTCTACATCGGGAAATCCCTTAGTTTATTTTCATGGTAATTTTTTCGAAAATACACCAGAAGTTGGAAAAATGGATGCCGGTAAAGGGTTAGTAGTAGAGTTACTGCCGAAATTAAAGGCGCAATTGTTTCCTAATTTCTTTCCAAAAGTATCCGGAAATGTTAGAAAAATTATTCCTATTCAAACGAGTTTAGGTAGTTTTTGGTTGATTTTGAAAAATGGAGAGACTCCGGAACTGATACAGCAATTGAAATCAAAATGATGGTGGATAGGGGTTAAACCCCATAGGTTCTGCTGGAAAGTCAATTATATCGAATCAATTATTTTTTAAAATACGAGTTATGCGGGCCCCCTCCGCCCAACACTTGGTTGGCTAAACCCCAAGCAACTTGTCAGGGCGTTCGGGTCACGCTATCGGCTGTAGTCCAAGCCACTCCGCTAAACGCTGCGTTGGCTTGGAGCTACTTGCCTCTATCGTTGCCCGAGGCGCAACCTCTAAGTTTAAATGCTAAGCTAACTTGTAACGGTATCTATGAGCTTCCTGCAAAGGGAATCATTTTCAAACCTTATTTGGGTTGCAGCGGAATTCCAACTTTAGAAAGAATATTAATTCCAATAGATTTGCCTTGTTTATTGCCGGCTTGAATACCATTTTGGTAATGTATTCCACCATAAAGCCTGCTTAATCCTGCTTCATCTGCAGCTTGTAGAAAAGATGAAAAGGTTCTTGGTAAATAGGGGAGACCGATGATGGAAAAAGTGGAATCGGTAAAGGAATAAGTAGGACCTGCAAATGCCGTTAGAATTTGGGCTGCCGCCGCTGAAATTCCACTATGTCCGCTTGTAAACTCCGGGAAGGGTGGAGTAACTATTAGTGGCATCCAATCCGGATCTATCAACTCCCGGATATACGTGACCGGCCTTACCAATTCATATTTGTATTTGTCGTGCCAAACAGAAATAACAGCGTCTGCCATAGCCATGGAACATAATGCATAAACCAAACTTGTTTTTTCGAAGGAGTACTTTTCATGTTTGCAGAATTGGGCAATTATGCAAATCCAATGAGAAACCGGGTTAATATGTCTTCGTGGTTTAGGAATATGACCAACAAAATTGTTTAAATCAGGATTATCGTCCCAATACAAGGCTATGTTTCTTTGTTCAGGGGTAAGTTCATTGGAAGTTTGATAGATATTATGGACCATAGAATAGAAATCGCTATTCTTTTCGGTACTGTAAGGAATTTCAAAAGATTGAGAAAACTGGGAGGCCGAGTCAATCAGGAAAGTTTGAAGCGTTTCCCAATGTGGTTCCAATGCACTTCGAAACTCAGGTGGAGTTGGTTTCCATTTCCCCGGTTGATTGCTGAAAATGTAATTAGGAAGTGCTTTACTAGCAGCAAAACCATCTGCAGCAGCCCTGTTATTACAAGCTAACGCAATGGAATCTCCTAGTTCTAAAGAGTTTTTTATGGTAGATTCTCCTATACCTGTTTTACGAAAGTAGTTTAAATGCTTTTTAATTAATGAATCTGCAGCATATTCCCGATAAATATGTTTTATAGCCGTTTTATAAAATGCTTGGATGGCCGCAATTTCAAAATTAATATCGCCTGTTTTTGCCTTCTGGGGAAACTTAAAACCACGAACAACTTTCCCTAACTGTATAGTTTTACCGGAGGAAGTGCTGTATGCTTGGTACAAAGAAAGATTGCAATAGGCAAAAGTTCTGGAAGCCAATAATGGATTAAATCCATCCTTAATCATTTGTTCAGTTAATAACTGATTCCATTCATGGATTACGTGAGATGGTTGGGATTGGGAAATGGATGTAAATGAACCTCCTAGTAAAAGCATTAGGAAGAAGCTGGCAGCTTTATTCAAAAAGTTTGTATTCCAATACATAAGGAGGTAGTTTTAGTTTGTGAGAAATTTGAGATAAATATCCAGAGCCAAGATAAAATTCAATTCGTCTTGTTAGTCCATTCTTTAATTTAAATACTGCAAATTTGGTAGTCATGGAGGGATTAATCACTTGGCATGTATGACCAATAGAATAGGTTCGTAAATAGTCTTTATTTACACCTGCCAAAAGCAATGTTTTGTTCTTAGCCTCCAAGGATATCAATGATCTAGCATCACCTTCCACCAGAAAACCCGATGAATTTGTCGAAATACATTTAAATTCTCCTTTTCCATCACCTTTCAAAAATAAACCTTTGTGGGCAGTATACCTTCCCCTTTCCACTTCATTGGCATAGAAGTTTCCGGTTAATAGAATATCCGGGTTGCCGTCCAGATCGTAGTCGTCAACCAAAATGCCGGAAATTGGTCCAAATTGCGCTTTAACAGGTAAGGGTTTTAATTGAAAATGGCCATTTTCATTAAATAGTATGCAGGAGGAGGTTTCTTCTACCACCAAATGCATGGCACTATCCATTTTGTTTTTAGGGAATATATCAAACAAAGTGGCTTCAGCAAATTTTGAATGTCTGTAGTACTTTTTACTCAAACCACTGATGCGTGTTTTATAGGCATTCAGTTGTTTAATTGGGTAAATTTTGTCTTTCTCTCTATAGGTGGTTACCACATCAATAGATCCATTGTTGTCAAAATCGTTTGCATACAACTCCAATGGTTTTCCCTTTTCAGCTTTGTATCGGATATTCCAACCTAAATTCCCCAAGATATAATCCGTATCTCCATCATTGTCAAGGTCAGCACCCATCAAGCTGTTCCATAAACCATGCGTTTTTTGACCTATTATTTCTTCTCCCGGAATTCGTTGAAATTTCCTGCCCAGTTGATTTTGGAAGAATTGAATTTCCATGTATTCTCCAACAACAATCAGATCAAAAAAACCATCTTTGTTAAAATCTGTCCATAATGCGGAGGTAACCATTCCGACTTTTTTTAACCCGATAGCCAAAGAATCTGTTACATCTCTGAAATTGCCATTATCATTAATTAATAGGTAACTATTTGGAATTGTCGGGAATTTTTGACTTTCCACTCTACCACCAAGGAATAAATCAATGTCTCCATCTTGATCAAAGTCATTTCCAATTATGCAAGAAGCGCTTGATTGTATGGAAGGGCATAAATCGCTTCTATCGAATCGTCCATTTCCTTTATTGAAGTGAATGGTGTGTTTGCTTGCCGTTGGGCTGGTTTCAAATTCAAAACCTCCACTTGTAATTACTATATCATTTAATCCATCTTTGTCCGCATCAAAAACCAATATTCCGGCATCTTCTCTCGAACTATCAGACAGGATGGAAGCGATGGTAAATGAATGAAATGCGGTATCGTTTTGGTTGAATAAGATTTGGGCAGGGTGATTGGCAGCACCTCCCATAATTACATCTTCGAACCCATCTTGATTTAAATCACCGCAAGCTAGTGCAGGTCCTTGAACCGAATAAAAATGGGGTAGGAGAGGGTTGTAAATAAAATCATGAAACTCATTTTCATGATGTACAAATTTTGGAAATTTGGACCAAGGCTGGAATAGTGGTTTTTCTTTTTGAGTGTTTCTAACTTTGGCCTTGGAAGGTAGATCCATATAGTTTATTTCCAAAACCTGATTAGGTTTTGGTTGCCTTATGATCTGCACCTTGCCATTGGGCCACTTAATAGTCAAGGAATCAATTTTGTTTTGTTGCCCTAACCCAAAATGAAAGTAGGTTTCAGATGATGAAAATAAGCCACGGGAGCTTTGCATTTCCTGCATTTGTATAGTTCCATCAACATAAATCTCTACCCTTGAATGGAGCAAAGAACGATGCTTACTGTCCTTCAAATGGATCCTAATATAATTTTTTTCTTTGTAGGATTCGCTATTATTGCGGTATAGGTAAGATTTGTTTTTTGCATTATTGACTACTAAATCCAAATCACCATCTCCGTCAAAATCGGCATAGGCGGCTCCTCTGGAATCCATTTCGAAGCTTGAATCAGGAACCAATTTGGTAAATCCAAGATTGCCATTGTTTAGAAATAGAAAATTGAAAAACTTAAAATCTTTCAATTTAGTCATTAAGGAACAGTTGTAAGGGTCGGTAGAGTCGGAATAATTGACATAATCTTGCAGGAAATATTCCGGATGACTGAAGCCATTGGTGATAAAGATATCTTTATGGCCATCGTTGTTAAAGTCGGCAATCAGTGGGGACCAACTCCAATCTGTTGCATCTATTCCTGACAATTCACCAATTTCACTAAAGGAAGTGTTGCCGTTATTGAGGTTGAGTACGTTTCTTGAAACTTGTTTTGAAAGGAGGTCCGACTTGGATTGCATGAGGTAGTTCCAAGTATAAGGGGTTTCAAAAGCAAATACTTTCTGCCTGTAATTGTTGATAGGTCGCATATCTGCAACTACCACATCCAGCAGTCCATCATTATTAATGTCTGCAACATCTAAACCCATTGAAAAAAAACTGGTAGTTGTTACAAGTTCCGGGGTTTCGGTTAGTTTTTGTCCGTTGTTTGTAAAAATGTAATCAGGTTCGTCAAAATCGGAGCTAATGTAAAGGTCGGGGTAACCATCATTAGTGAGGTCAGCCGGGAAATTGGCATAACTGGTATGGGTTGGGGTATGAGAAAATAACCCGTAGGTTTGGGTTTGGTCTTCGAATGTTTTGCCATTCCCAATTAAAATCCTGTCACTGGTAAATTGTTTTTGGGCATTGTATTTTTCTATATTTATAAGTGCATTCGTAAAACCTGTGGTGTTGTTGCCGGTTGGATAAGCCCAATGAGAAACAACAATGTCTTCGAATTCATCCATGTTTAGGTTGGTAATGCTAATGGAACTGCATTCCTGCTTCACCTGTATTCCCCATTCTTCTGTAGCATCTCTAAAGATAAAGTTACCCTGATTAATATAAAGCCTTAAACTGGAAGTGGTATCCACTTTTTGGATTTTTCTAATTCCAATGAATAAGTCAGGATAATTGTCATGATTTATATCGGCAACTGCACAGCTTAAACTCCCCGGAATAAATGGAAAATTTGGGATTCTCTTTTCAAATTTCAACTTTCCAATATTTTGGTAGAATTGGTTTTCGGTGGCTCCAATAAAAAAAATATCGGATAAACCGTCTGCATCAAAATCACCTACACCAACTCCTCCACCCTCAAATGCACCATCTGCAATTTCATTGTATCGGAATGAAATTCCGGTTTCTGATTCCGGTAATACGGTAAATAGGGAGGTTTGAGCCAACAGACTCGTGGTGCCGTTAAATAAGAGCAGCGCAAGAAGAGTCCAATGGAGTCGATTAATCATTGATTTTAGTCCACCAAATAATTTGGAGAACACAATAATAAGGAATCGAAGTTGAAAAAGTTAAACTTAGTTCGTTTTTTGTTTTCAAAGAATTACACTTAGGATTCAACAATAACAAATTGGGGAGAAAAATTCTGAAAATTTAATCTAATGTATATTGGCCTTGAAAAAAATCTCAAGTAGTTTTTAGGAATTAAACATGTAAAACAAAATTACCTAAACAGATTTACTTTGCCCAGGTAGGTATGTTTTTTGTCTGTGAAATCCAAGGTTCGGATAACGTAGCTGTAAACATCTTGCTGGGCAAAATCTCCGGTAGATACAACTATTCCATCCCATCCATATTCTAAACTCTTGGATTTGAATACCTCTTCTCCCCAACGATTGAAGATTCTTATTTCATACTCTTTAACTCCTTCTCCTTTTGGCAAAAAAGTTGGGTTCCTTAAATCACCATCCGGAGTAAAGGTATTTGGAACATATAAGGAATAAAATGGGTACATACAAACGGTGCGTACAGCGGTATCTTCGCATCCATAGGTATTGGTAACGGTTTGCACAATATCATAACATTGGGTGTTGGAATATACATGAAATGGATTGGCTACGCTGGCACTTCCTCCGTCTCCAAATTGATAATTCCAAGAGTCGGCCCCACTGCTTTCGTCGGTAATAGTTACTGTATTATTTACAAAATCCAATTCGGTTGGAGCAGGCGTAAATGCTGCAATTGGACTTGGCAAAATGCTAATTAAGGAATCTTGGCTGAGTGTATCGGTGCAACCTTGATTGGTAGTAGCAATGAATAGGATTGAAAACTGTCCTTCTTCATTATAGGTATGAGGGACAATTTTTGCTGTATCTAAATTAGTTTGACCATCTCCAAAATCAAAGAAATAGTTGACAATTGTATTTTGTTGGGTACCTGGACTTGCAACCGAACTGGCAGTTGCATCAAAGGTGAAGATAGCCGGTAAACAAGAGTCGCCCCTTGAGTTTTGTGCAATAAACACGGCTATGGGGTTAGGATAAACCGAATAAATCAAGGTGTCGGCATTGATACAACCGGAGTCGCTAATAGCTTGCAATATTACCGTGTAATCATTACCAGTCAAATAGGTGTGAGATGTGTTTTGAGAAGAATCGATAGCAGAACCATCTCCGAAATCCCAAGCAAAACCTGCGATGTTTGAGCCAGAACCCGGACTCGAATTATTGATGAAAATACTCTGATTTCCTTCGCAAACAGGGTTGGCAGAAAAATTTGCTACCGGACTTGGATTGACATAAACATCTAAGGTATTGGAGGCGGTACAATTGGCTGCTGTGGCTACTGTCAAGGTAACGGAATGATTGCCGGGCGTGGCAAAAGTATGGGTAGGATTTTGAATGGTTTGGTTGGGTGTTCCATCTCCAAAATCCCAGTCCCAGGTGGAAATACTACCTGTTGATACCGAACTTGCATCGGTAAGTTGGGTAGCATTTCCTTCACAAGCAAATCCGGATGTAAAATCGGCAAATGGTATAGGATTAACAGAGACTTGTTTGGTAACTGTACCTGAACAACCATTCGTTGTAGTTACATTTAAAATTACATTAAAGGTATTCGCAGAATTGTAGGTAAAACTAGGGTTTTGTAAATTGGAATGAGTGCTTGGAATTCCCGGTAAACCTTGGTTTTGATTGAAATTGTAGTCCCAGGAATTGATTGCGCCTGCTGCAGCAGAAGAAGTGCTGGCATCAGTAAAACTGATAGGAGAACCAACACAGGCTGGGTCCGGGGTAAACGTAAAATCGACGGTGGGTCCGGGGGTGATGGTAATGGGTAGGGTGTAAGATGCACCACATCCTCCTACATCATTTACATTCAGGGTAACATTATAGGTTCCTGCTGTTGCAAAGGTATGGGTTGGGTTTGAAACTCCACTTACTACCGGAGTGCCATCGCCAAAGTCCCAATCCCAGGTAGTAATGCTGCCTAAGTTAGATTGGCTGGCATCGGTGAATTGTACCGGAACCCCCGCACAATTCGTTGCTGGCGAAAATGTGAAATTACTGGTGAGGGTAATACACATGGTTTGTTGGTTGTGATAATATCCTGTACCGCCTGTGAAGCCCCAATAAACATTGGGAGAGCCACCAAAAATGGAATTGATAATATCTCCGGTGTAAGACGCTCTTAAGCTACCATCAAAGTATACTTTAAAATTAGTGGTTGCTGGATCCCAAACAATTCTTAAATTATGGCTAGCGCAGTCTTCTGCATTTCCTGAGCTTGGACTAGCCTGAATTGGCCCGGCCAAGGTATTTCCGGTGCTATGATCAGGATCCCCGTTTTGAATAATTGCTATGTGATCATTTGCCGGATCGTAGGGGTTGTTTTGGTACGTATCCATTTCAACTACCAAAGAAGGACTTATACCCATATATCCCAAGCCATTCCCACCAACACCTTGATTGGTATTAATAGGTTGGAGAACGAAGGCCATACCGTCTGCACCTAAATCTGTACATCCCAAATTAACTGAAAAGGTAAAGTCAAATCCATTGTTCAGGCTAATCATGGTAGTATTCCAAACGGATCCAAATAAGGCAATACCATCCGGCGTAATTTCGTAGCAATTACAACTGGTTTGAGAAGAATTCCCATTGATGGAAAATTGAGCCTTTACAGCCTGAAAGCTCATTAGAAATATGAAAAAAAACCAAGCTTTTCGGATTCTAAAATTTAGCATTTCATTCATTTTCAGGCTGCAAAGATAAAATTAATGGCCCAATACAACTTTGGAATTTGCCAGTATTTTTTTAATCGATTTAATTTTTAAAAAAGGTAGTTTTCCTGGTATGGCTAAATCAGTTGAGCTATTAACAACAATTGGGACTAACTAACATAATTCCTAAAAAAATTGAAACTTCATTGTTGACCATAGTATATCTTCGCCCACTAATTCATCAAAAAAAATACAATGAAAAAATCAATCTTTTCGGTGCTTTTTTCTCTGATCGCCCTTGTTAGTTTCGGTCAATTCGAAGGTACCATTGTTTATGGAATTACCTTGCCTGATGCAGGAGGAGAAAATGCTAGTCTAATGGCCTCTATGATGCCATCCGAAGCCACTTTGCAGGTTGGTAAGACTAAATCTCGTGTCGAAATGAAAATGGGAATGGGGATAAAGAATGTTACTATAGTCGATAAAAAGTCAAAAGAGGTGGTTACCTTGATGGATATTATGGGACAAAAAATGGCAATGACAATTTCTCCCGATGACATTAAAAAAGGTAGCAAAGAGGCTCCAAAATTTAAGTTGGTGACTTTAGATAAAGGTGATCAGGTTGAAATTGCCGGATACAAATGTAAACACGCTATTTACGAAGATGAAAACGGTTCTCAGTTTGATGTGTATTATACAGAAGAATTTGGATCTGAAAATTACTCGGCTTCTACCGATAATCCATACAAAGATTTGAAAGGCCTTATGCTAAAGTATACCATTGCAGCTAAAGGTATGAAAATGACCATGACTGCTAAATCGGTTGTTAAAGAAAAAGTTGATGATTCGCGTTTTGTTATTCCTTCCGATTATAAACCGGTAACTCAGGAACAACTAATGAAAATGTACGGAGGTGGCCAATAATCCTTGTTGGAAGAATTTTCACTCCTTCTCTTAATTTAGTATAAAAAAATAACCGAACATTTTAGGTTCAACCTATTTTTGCGCCACCAAGTCTAATTCTTGGTGGCGCTTTTTTTATGAATCAACTGATAGCCGAAAATTTACGTATTGCCATTCAAAGCATCAAAGGCCAGTTGTTGCGCTCAATTCTTACTGTCCTTATTCTGGCCTTTGGAATTACTGCCCTGGTTGGCATTCGCACCGCTATTAACAGCATTGAAGGAAGCATTAGCTCCAACTTTACCAGCATGGGTGCCAATACCTTTACTATCCGGAACAGAGGAATGATGATCAGGATTGGTAAACAAGGGAAAAAAGCTAAAAAGTTCAGGGAAATCAGTTGGGATGAAGCCCGTCAGTTTGATGAACAATTTTCCTTCCCCGGGCAGGTAAGCATCTCTGCCCTGGCAAGTCAGGCTTCCTCTATTCGTTACAACTCCGCCAAAACAAACCCGAATATCACCATTTTTGGTTGCGACGATAATTATTTGGCTTCCAGTGGGTATGAATTGGAAAAAGGCAGGAATTTTTCACCAGCCGATTTGCAATATGGTACCAATGTGGTTTTGCTCGGTAAAGAAGTGGCTTCCAAATTATTCCCGCTGAAGCAAGAGCCTGTCGATAAAATTATTTCCATTGGTACCGGTAAGTATAAGGTAATTGGGGTGTTAAAGGAAAAGGGTACCAGTATGGGATTTGGAGGGGACAAGGTTTGCCTGATTCCACTCAACAATTGCCGCCAAAAGTTTGGTAGAGATGGTATGAGTTATGTTCTGAATGTTTTAGTCGAGAATCAACAATTACTTGATGTAGGAGTGGAAGAAGCCAGAGGGATTTTTAGAAAAATCAGAAGGGTGAAATTGGGTTCGGAAGATAATTTCGATATTGTAAAAAGTGATAACCTTGCTCAATTGCTGATTGGTAACTTGCAATATGTTAATTGGGCCGCAACTTTAATTGGTGTCATAACTTTGTTGGGTGCAGCCATTGGGTTAATGAATATTATGTTGGTTTCGGTTTCAGAACGAACCCGAGAAATTGGGGTAAGAAAAGCAATTGGAGCGAATAATGATGCCATTCGGAATCAATTCCTTTTTGAAACGATTTTCATTTGCCAATTGGGTGGAATAACCGGAATCATTTTAGGGATTTTAGTTGGTAATCTGACCTCCTTTGCCCTGGGTGGTGGATTTGTAATCCCTTGGAATTGGATTGGGGGCGGATTGCTGATTTGCTTTGTGGTAGGTCTTGTATCCGGAATTTATCCTGCACTTAAAGCATCCAAATTAGATCCCATAGAAGCATTACGTACCGAATAATGAGAAGTATTGCCATTACCGGAGCAAACGGCTTTATTGGAAAGGCAATGGTGAATCATTTCCTGAATAAAAACTGGAAAGTTTTTGGACTTTGCCGAAATCCTGATCAACTCCAGATTTTTCACCCAAATTTTGTTTCAATTCCCTATAACCTCGAACAAGGTTTTCGGCCTGAAACTATTTCTGAACCTATTGATGCTATTTTGCATTTGGCTTTTCAACCCTATTCCTCAGCCTTTCCAAATGCCTATGAAGTAAACCTGAATGAAGTTAGAAATCTGCTTCGTATTGCCTCGGGAACTACCTTAAAATTAATCTACTTCTCCAGTATGTCGGCTCACCTGCAAGCCGAATCCATGTATGGAAAGCATAAGTTGGAGGCAGAAAAATTACTAGAAAATTCCAATGCCTTAATCCTTAAACCGGGTTTGGTCCTCGGAAACGGTGGTATGTTATTGAAAATACATGCTATGATGCAGAAACTGCCTATGGTTCCTTTAATTGATGGTGGAAAGCAGCCCGTTCAAACCATCGATGTGAATGAATTGTGTGAAGCCTCCTACCGCTTGCTTGAGCAAAACAAGCAGGGTATTTGGTGCATGGCGGAAAGACATCCAACTACCATGCGAAATTTATACTTTGCCATAGCTCAGGCAATGAATAAAAAAGTAATCTTTTTGCCTCTCCCGTATGCCTTGGTTTGGTTTCCTGCCTGGTTGGCCGATCGCTTGAAAATTTCACTTCCAATTAACCTGGAAAATCTGTTGGGACTTAAAAAATTAACAAGCTTCGATACCTTTGTCACAGAAAACACAATAAAGTTTAACTTTGGCAGCATGAATGCCATCGTGGCAAAATACAAAGCCATTCTTCAACATGACTGAAAAACAAACCGTCCTAACTAAAATTGTTCTTATTGCAATGGTTACCAGTATTGTTCAATTGGTTTTGCCTTGGTGGAGTATTGCCATTGCTGCTTTTGGAGTTGAACAAATAGGTAAAAACCGTCCTGCTTATTCATTTTATGCCGGTTTTTATGGTATTTCCCTGGTTTGGATTCCTTATATGTTTTACATCGATCATAAAAATTCTCACATCTTAAGTCAACGAATTTGTAAATTGTTCTCCTTACCGGAATATCCAATTTTGCTCATGCTGGTGGCCGCCTTGTTGGGTGGTGGAATTGCCGGTTTGGCAGCCTTGTCGGGCAATTATTTCAAATCATTCTTTACCAAAAATGAAGTGGCTTGAGAGAGGCCTTGATTCGGAGTTCCATTTCCAAACTGCTCGTTCAGGAGGCAAAGGCGGTCAGCATGTTAACAAGGTAGAAACCAAGGTGGAGTTGTATTTCCACATCCAAAATTCACAACTTTTGGATGATACGGAAAAAACTATTTTGCTTCATAAACTTCAGAATAAGCTTAATCAGGAGGGGTTTGTCATTCTATCTTCCCAAAAATCGCGGAGTCAGCTGGCCAATAAAGAAGATGCGGTAAAGAAGTTTTTTGCCCTGCTGGAGAAGGCTTTTCAGAAGCCTAAGTTGCGTAAACCTACCCGGGTTCCGGCAGCAGTGGTTGCTAAACGGCTCGAAACTAAGAAGCATCGCAGCGAGGTAAAGAAAAATCGTCGACTTCCGGATTCTTAGTTGGATTTTTTAAACCAGATTCAGCAGCATCTTGTTGAGTGTGGTCAAGTTTATTTGGCGGGTCCCCGGCAACCCTCCCCGGCTTTTTTATTTTATTTCGAACGGATATTAACCGGGTTGCCGCGTCGGGCTATTCGTTCCTAGTCCTCGTCCCCCTAGGCTAACGCCGTCGGGGTCCTGTGGGCTATCCACTGCTATCCCTACCCGGAAGTGTCGTGCAAACCCTGACTTTCGGCCTTTTAATTGTATGTTACCTGCAATTATTCAGGAAATGCATAACTGTTTGGGTTTGGGTCGGGCAACGATAGAGCCAAATAACCCACAGGATACCGCAGCCTTAGCGGAGGTAGCCGAGGATTATGGGCGATAGCGTGACCTTTTCGCATGCACAATGTCTGTTGGTTGAGATAAATTTTATAGCGAAAAGGGGCCCGCATAAAAATTATCCTAGAAGCTAACTACCTACAAAGAATGATTTTGTTCATGAAAGCAAATCCAAAAAAGACGCTTACAGGTTTGAAAACCCTTGTCGGAACTAAACCATTGCAACTGAAAATAGTCGAAACACCATAAATTGGACAAGATGATTAAAGTCAGGATTGGTTGATATGTAACAATTGTAACCTTAATTTTGGTGGAGTAGACTCACTTTTGCTGAAAAATTATTTCAAATGAAAATCGAACAAATTTATACCGGCTGTTTGGCGCATGGAGCGTATTATCTCGAAAGCAATGGCGAAGCAGCAATTATTGATCCTTTGCGAGATGTTGAACCTTATATTGCCATGGCAAAGGAACGCGGGGCAACTATAAAATACATTTTCGAGACCCATTTTCATGCAGATTTTGTATCGGGTCATGTGGAATTATCGAAGAAAACCGGGGCAACTATTGTGTATGGACCAACCAAAATGGAAACTGGTTTTGATTGCTTAAAAGGAGCAGATAATCAATTGTTTAAGTTGGGAAATGCTACCATTAAGCTGATTCACACACCCGGACATACCATGGAAAGTTCATGCTTTTTGTTGATGGATGAAACCGGAAAGGAAACTGCTATTTTTACAGGAGATACAGTGTTTATTAATGATGTTGGTCGTCCGGATTTGGCACAACATGTTATTGCTGATTTAACTCAGGAAAAGCTTGCCTCGCACCTGTACGACAGCATTCACACTAAAATTTTACCATTGTCGGATGAGTTAATTGTTTATCCGGGACATGGAGCCGGAAGTGCCTGCGGTAAAAATTTGGGTAAAGAAACGTTTGACACACTTGGTCATCAGAAAAAAGTAAATTATGCCTTAAATCCGGAATTAAGCAGGGAAGAATTTATGACTGAATTGTTATCCGGATTGACGACTCCTCCGGGTTACTTTCCACAGAATGTTTTAAAAAACATAAGGGGATACGATGGCCTGGATGCCATAATGGAGCAGGGGATGAAAATGATAGGTGTTGAGGAGTTTGAAAAATTGGCTCAGGATAAGGAAGTGGTTTTGATTGATACCCGCAAGGCTATGGATTTTTCGAAAGGATATATTCCGGGGGCGATTAATATTGGTGTGGAAGGAAGTTTTGCGGTATGGGTTGGAACATTGGTTCCTGATTTGCACCAACGAATTTTGTTGGTGGCTGATGAAGGAAAAGAGCAGGAAGTTATTACGAGGTTGGCCAGGGTGGGATACGATAATCCGATAGGCTTTTTGGAAGGAGGAATGAAGGCTTGGGAAAAGGCAGGTAAACCTATGGAAACCGTTTCATCCATTACTGCCGATGAGTTTGCCGGTTTGCTGCAAAGTAATCCTGATTTGGACGTGCTGGATGTAAGGAAGAAAAGCGAATACGATTCAGAACATATCCTGCAGGCCATTAATGCACCATTGGACTATTTTGAAAAACAATTAGAAAAAATCGAACAAAATAAAACCTATTTCGTTCATTGTGCCGGCGGTTATCGTTCCATGGTTTTCATTTCATTGTTGCGTAAAAGAGGATACGATCAATTCGTTGATGTACAAGGTGGAATAACAGCAATAAAGAAAACGGGACGGGTAAGTTTAACCGATTATGTTTGTCCAACAACGATGTTATAATTTATGGAAAAATGGAAAATGTATGTTAGACCTATGATTGGAGCTTTTTTTGGTGCTGTTTTAGGATATGCTTATTATTATTTTATAGGATGTTCATCGGGTAGTTGTTCCATTTCTTCTAATCCAATCAATAGCACCTTGTATTTTGCATTATTAGGTATGATTTTGTTATGGGAAATTCCCAAAAAAGCAAATGAATAAGCGAAAGGGTCAATTTTAACTGAATTGGCCCTTTTTTTTGTTTAAGTCTTGAGATACAAGCCAAGAATTGAGTTGGTTTTTCAATATTCTTTCCAACATGGTTAAGTGTTTCAAGGCAGTTTGAGTGATGGGAACAGGTTGTGGGAGATGCCTAATAACCGGGCAATAATTAAAGAGGTTTTTGGTTTAGGAAGAGGACAAAGAATGTAGGGCTGAAAAATTCTGATGATTATTTTGGAATAAAGTTGGAAAATCCTTTTAGGTTTGCAGAGAGAAATCTTTGCTATGTCGGAAATTATACCTTTTAATGCAAAAACCCAGAAATTGGTGGGTAATTTACTCAACAAGAGTAAGTTTAAATTATGGCTTTTTTTAAAATTACCATTGGGTTGGTTCGCCGGAATGCGAATAGAGTATATTGATGGTAAAACATGTAGAGCGACCATTCCGATGGGGTGGAGGTCACAGAATCCATTTCAATCTATTTATTTTGCTGCCGAAGCGATGACGGCTGAGTTGACAGCAGGAGCCTTGGGTATGGTTCATATTGAAAACAGTGGTGAAAAAGTTTCGTTGCTGGTAACCGGTTTAGAAGCTACATTTTCAAAGAAGGCAGTTTCTTTAACTACATTTACCTGTGAGGATGGAGATAAGATTCAGGCTGCTATTCAGGAAACGATACGAACCGGCGAAGGCACTACGGCTGAGTGTTTATCGATTGGTCGCATGGCAGATGGGACCGAAGTAGCCCGATTTAAAATTTACTGGAGTTTTAAAAAGAAACGATAGTGGTAAATAAACATAAACCTACTTCATCGGGTTGGTTGTTTGACCCTATTTTTCCGAATGCGGAAGATTGGCCAATTATGCAGTTGGCTAAGGATAGACCGAATTTTCTGGAAGAGGTAGAAAACTATGTTTTTGAAAATGTCAAAGCCGGGTTTAAGTCCAGGCAGGACCTGAATGATGAACTCGCCAATGTATTATATCAAGAGAAAATTAGGTTAAAAACCAATCTTTGGAAGGCAGATCCAAAGGATGAAAAGCCCTTTTGGAAGGGAGTAGAGAAGAAGTTATTAGATATTCAAAGTCCGGTTAATCCGCAAGGAAGACAAAGTGAGGAGGAGATTTTAAGAGAAATTGTTCATCGGTATGTGCATGAGATTGCCGGAAATTTTGACTTGTTTACCTACAATATCACTAAAACCTTGGTTACCCAATGGATGTCGAGGTTGTTGAATGCCGGAGATGGCAAGGGAATAAGTGGCTTGTGGAATATACGAAGGCATTTACACGACCGCATACATTTGCTGGGCGAAGTGGAGCTGATACGTAAATTGGCCAAAACGGATACCATCATTATGGTTCCCACGCATTTTAGTAATTTGGATTCACCATTAATTGGATGGGCAATACAATCTTTGGGTTTACCTCCTTTTTTATATGGAGCCGGTTTGAATTTATTTGGAATCGGAATTTTTGGTTATTTTATGGAGAAATTGGGTGCTTACAAGGTTGATAGAAGGAAGAAGAATTCGATTTACCTGGAAGCATTAAAAGCCTATTCCACCCTAAGTATGCACAGGGGTTGCCATTCTTTGTTTTTTCCGGGAGGAACTCGAAGTAGGAGTGGAGCCATTGAATCAAAACTGAAGTTGGGATTGTTAGGTACAGCATTGGAAGCTCAACGACTCAATTTTGAAAAGGCCGAAAGTCCGGAAAAGGCCAAGCGGATATTTGTGGTACCAGTTGTGATTAATTACAACTTCGTATTGGAGGCGCCGGGTTTGATTGAAGAGCATTTAAAACGGTCGGGGCAACAGCGTTACTTCAGGGAAAATGATCATTATTCCACTTCCTACCAACTGGCCTGGTTTATTTTCAAATTGTTTTTTGCCTCTTCTGAAATGGCCTTGACCTTTGGCCGTCCAACGGATTTGTTCGGAAATGAAATTGATGACGAAGGAAATAGTTTGGATCAACATGGAAGGCGGATTGATATTGAAAAGTACTTTTTTTCCAATCAAACCAATACCCAAGACTTGCAGCGTGATGCCGAATACACCAAGTTGCTGGGTAAGGATATCGTTAAGAAATATAAGAAATACAACTACATCTATCCGAGTCATTTAGTTGCTTATGTGGCATTTGAAATGATGAGGAAGAAGTACAAAAAACTAGATTTATATTCCTTTTTGAGGTTGGAGGAAGAGAACGAAAGTTTACCCGGGAAGGAGTTTCAGGAAACAGTTGAATTGTTTATTGGGGTATTAAAGCAAATGCGAGACAATGGTAAATGCATGTTGGATGTGCGCTTTGATGCTTTGCCGATTGAACGGATAATTGAATTAGGTATCAGGCATTTGGGTTTGTATAATACCAAGCGGCCTTTGAAAATTAAGGAGAATGGAGAAATAGTAACAGAGGATTTTACCTTATTGTATTTTTACCATAACCGAATGGAAGGTTATGGATTAAGTAAGTTAATCCAATAAATTATTGTTGTGGGAAAATCGTATCAAAATACAACTGTAGGGGTTATAGGAGCCGGAAGTTTTGGTTCGGCAATTGCTAATTTACTTGCCGAGAACTGTGATGTAATAGTTTATTCGAGGAGAGAAGCTGTTGTAAATCAGATTAATTTGGAGGGAAGGAATGGAGCAATTTCGATGCATTCCAGGGTAAAGGCTACTAATTCGATGGAGGAAATTGCTTCGAAGTGTTTGCTTTTGTACCCGGTAATTCCTTCGGCAGACTTTAGAATGGTCATTCGAAGTTTTGCTCCTTACTTGCGTCCTGATCACATTATGATTCATGGAACCAAGGGCCTGGATATATATTCTTTAAAGGGAGAGGAGTTGACAGCTAAAACAGCCATTCCTAAGGAGAAGGTGAATACGATGAGCGAAATTATTCTTCAGGAAACGGTGGTAAAAAGGGTGGGTTGTTTAGCAGGTCCGAACTTATCGGCTGAATTGAATTTGATGCAGCCTGCTGCCACCGTTGTTGCAAGTCATTACGATGAGGTAATTCGAGCGGCACAGGAAACTTTGAGGAGTAAACGGTTTATGGTTTATCATTCTAAAGATATAACCGGAGTAGAACTGGCAGGTGTGCTAAAGAACATCATTGCTATGGCTTCCGGAGCATTAAATGGATTAGGCTACGGAGAAAATACCAGAGCCTTGTTGATTAGCAGAGGAATGGTAGAAATGATTCACATAGGACAGGCTTTGGGGGCTGATGCCAGAGCTTTTTTCGGATTAGCCGGGGTAGGAGATTTGATAGCAACCTGCAGCACCAAGCAAAGCCGAAATTACACGGTTGGATTTCGATTGAGTCAAGGAGAAACCATTGAGCAAATTATGGCTTCTATGGATGAGGTGGCCGAAGGTATAAATACACTAAAAATTACCAAGGGGCTAATTAATATGTATAAAATGCGTGCCCCGATTACAGAAACCATTTTTAAAATTATGAGTGGAGAAACTACCATGCAAAAGGCAATTGAATACCTGATGCTTTATCCATTTAGTGTAGATGTGGATTATATATAAATTTTGAAATTGTTAATGTATTAATGGCCAACGCCCGGCACTAAAAAAGTATTTGCTCCAATAAGGGTCATCAAGAGAGCTAACCATTACTCCCTGACTGGAGGAGGTATGAATAAACATTCTGTTTTGTAGAAAAACACCAACATGCGTAATAACAGAGGATTTTACTTTAAAGAACACCAAATCCCCTTCTTCCAATTCGGAAGGAGTAACCCGATTGGTTTTTGGATAAATATCTCTTGATCCACCTTGAAGTTTAACACCATAAGCTTTTTCATATAATTGTTTGGCAAAGCCTGAGCAATCAATTCCAAATTTAGAGGCCCCACCCATTTTGTGAGGAGTGGTAAGCCATTTAAAACTTTCCTGGTACAATTCAGGAGTTTTTATTTTGGTTAAATCGATACCATAAGAAGAAAAGTAGGAAGCAATGTAGGTAGTGTCTTGCTCGATAATAGAATTGATTTCGGAATATAGGCCTGAGTAGTCGGTAACGGTTTGGCCCAAGCTTACGAATGGTAAAAATACTGCTGTGAAAAGAAACGGTTTAAACACGGCACTAAAATAAAGTAGCGAGTAGTAAGTCCGAAATTCTTAACTATTTTTTTGTCTAAAAAAGAGCTGTTGGATAAGGTTAGCTCAACCATATTTACAAAGATTAGTAGGTGTTAAAATTTTGTCCTATCTTTGTCTGGCTTGATATTTGAAAGCTTCTTTGGTATGAAGACCATAATAATTTCTTTTTTATTTTTCCTTCCGTGGTTTGGACCCGGATTTGAGGTACATGATGAGATTGGAGCTGCCATAAAATCGGGCAGTGCAGAAAATGTGACCAAGTATTTTGCACCGATGGTTGATTTGACTATCATCGATAAGGAAGGGAATTATTCCAAACAGCAAGCAGGACAAATTTTAAAAGATTTTTTTGCCAAGCATCCGGTTAAAGATTTTAGGATATTGCATAGAGGGGAGGCTAAAGACGGATCTAAGTATGCTATTGGTACTTTAACGTCTAATGATGGAAGTTACCGGGTTTATTTTTTGATTAAGAAAAGCGGAGATAAAATGCTAATGCAGCAATTACGCTTCGAAAACGAATAAAATACCAGATGGTTTTGGAAGGGAAGGAACTGGCTGAAAAGTTAATTCAACTGGCCATTTTAGAAGACATTGGTGATGGAGATCATACCTCACTTGCTTGTGTTCCCGAGAATACTAGAGGTGAAGCCAGGCTGTTGGTAAAGCAAGATGGTATTTTGGCAGGAGTAGCTGTTGCTGAGCAGATTTGTAAATTGGTATCGCCTGATTTGTCCTTGGAAATTTACTTAAAGGATGGACAAATCATTCATTCGGGCGAAATTGTTTTTAGGGTTCAAGGGCCGGAGGTGAAAATTCTTCAGGCAGAGCGATTGATTTTGAATTTTATGCAACGAATGAGTGGAATTGCGACTCAAACCAATCGACTTGTGAGAATGGTAGCACATACAAGGGTTACCTTATTGGATACCCGAAAAACAACTCCGGGATTTCGTTGGTTTGAAAAGGAAGCAGTTAAAATTGGTGGAGGCCGGAATCATAGGTTTGGGCTGTACGATATGGTTATGATTAAGGATAACCATGTTGATTATGCCGGAGGAATTAAACCGGCATTGGAAAAAGTATTTTCCTATTTAAGTAGAACAAACCGGATGCTTCCAATCGAAATAGAAGTTCGTAATTTCGGGGAATTGGAAGAGGTTTTATCTATTGGAAAAGTTCAAAGAATCATGTTGGATAATTTCTCCATTACAGACTTAACTCAAGCAGTTAAACTTATCGGAAATCGCTTTGAAAGCGAGGCTTCCGGTGGAATTAATGAAGGAAATTTGGTTCAATATGCTGAAACAGATGTTCAATTCATTTCCATCGGAGCTCTCACACATCAGGTAAAATCATTGGATCTATCTCTTAAGGCAGTAATTTAATTGTGTTTCAAAAGGCAATTCCATTAAATTTGACCGCAATTTATCATGAAGAATACCAAACTTGCACTTTCCTTAGGTTCCTTATTAACCTTAGTTCTCCTTGTTAGTCAATCGTGTTACTACGATCATTACGAAGATTTACATCCCAAGGATACCACCCAAAATACCACATGCGATACCAGTAATGTTACGTATTCAGGTCAACTGAAAGCCATTGTTGATGCTAATTGCGCCAATGAATGTCACAATTCTGATTATGGTCAATTCCCATTGTTAACAACCTATGATGAGGTAAAGAATGGGGTAGATTTAAGTGGAGTTGTTGATCGAATAGAACGTCAAAACGGAGACCCGTTGTTAATGCCTCAGGCCGGTCGTTTAAGTGATTGCAATATTTCTCTTTTCAAAGTTTGGAAATCCCAAGGCTATAAACAATAAATCAGTATGATTAAACGAATTAGCCTTTTAGCCTTCTTGTTTTTATCAGTAAATCTCTTTGCTCAGGACGATGATTTATTGAAAGAATTGGAGGCAACCGATGCCAAACCTGTCAAGGAGTTTTCTTTGGCTACCTTTAAAACTACCCGGATTATCAACACCCATAGCATAGAATCCTTGGGTAAACGAGCTTGGGATTTAAGGTTGTCGCATCGTTTTGGTGATTTTAAAGGTGGTTTTAATCAGTTTTTTGGCCTAGATGGAAATGCTCCAATGAAAATTGCTGCCGAGTTTAGTATTGATGGTCGATTAACTTTTGGAGTTGGCAGAACTTTTTTCAATTCAAGTTATGGGAAGTTGTGGGAAGGATTTGCTAAGTATCGGATACTTCGTCAAACTACGGATAATAAAATGCCCTTATCCATGACTATTATCGCCGGCATTGGAATTACCCAGCGCAAACCAAGCACAACTTTGCCTTATGAGTTTGAATATTTTACCAGCAGGATGAGTTATTTTTATCAATTGGCTATCGGAAGAAAGTTCTCCAAAGCGCTTTCATTTCAGGTATCTCCTATGTTGGTTCATAAAAACCTGGTAGAGAAATCAACCGATAAGAACGATATCTGGGCTTTGTCCTTAGGTGGACGTTGGAAGTTTTCTCGCAGTGTTGCCCTTACTGCAGAATACACCTTTCGCTTAAATAAATATACCAGCAACTTTAGTGATTATCACAATTCTGCGGGTATTGGTGTAGATATTGAAACCGGTGGGCACGTATTTCAGGTGTTTATTATCAACTCGCATCCAATTAGTGAGCTTCAGTTTATTTCAGATACCCGTAGCAGTTGGACTAAAGGGGATATTAGACTCGGATTCAATATGAGCAGAGTGTTTGCTCTATAAAATTATTTGGAGCTAAAGCTTCGGTTTCTATCAACCGCAACCATAGTCTCAACTTCAATCTCTAATTTTAGAGCCCATAACTCCAATACTTCCGGTTCTTTGCCAAATTCCGACATTTGTTCTGCCTGTTCTTGCATTTGATGGCATTCCTTATTCATATCTAATACAATTGCTTCCACTTCTGCTTTTTTCATGTTGCATAAGCCATCCATATTGGATACTTTTTTTTGCAATTTGATGGCATGGAAATGGGCAATGTCAAATTTTAATTGTTCCAGGGCAACCAAGTTAGGATCTTCCTTATCTTTAATCCAGGATTGGGTGCAATCAAAATAGGCTGAAATACTAGGTTTGAAAAATCCGTTTTTACAAGAGTATTTCATCTCAACCCCGCAAGCTGAATGGCTTTGGGAAAAAGAGCTTGGATCCGGAATTGCCTGGAAATAGGCAGAGTTGAGGCGAGAACTTTCTGACCAAGGTACTTTTGGAGCAGCCGGTGGCGTGTCCGAATTGCCTGAGAAACTAATCCAGGCAATGAAGATTGGAAGTAAAGAATAGGATAGTGTAGTCATATTGGCTGGTTTTATACCAATATGATTGCAATAGGGTTGCAAAAAAAAAAATACCTAGTTTTTGTACCTTTTCAAAACAATTAATTCTTGTTCTACCCAATCAGCCCAATATTTTTGTCTTAGGGTGTCCAAACTATGATTGGTTTCTAGATCGTACTTTTTTTGTTTTAGCTTATGGTCGCTCACTACATCATTGAATATTTTTTGTAGCTCAGTTTTAGGAAGAAGGCAAGGGTGTTTTAGGTTTAGCAACTTTTTTCTAAGTTTTCTGGCATACAATTCTGAAATGTCAAAGTGCAATTGTTCATGATTAAGTATGCTGGGTTTGGCATCTTTTCTTTTCCAGCTTAGGTCCTGATCAAAATAAGCATACACATTATAGCTCATTTTATCACCTTCACATGTATAACTAAAATGAATTCCACTGTTTGTTTCTGCTGCTAACCTTGATTTTTCGGGTATTTTTCCTTTAAAATTTTCCCAGCTAATTGGCTGGTTTTCTTTCCATTTGATACGACTACCGGGCGAAGCATAAAGGTTGGACCATTCAATAGGATGGTATGACCAAACCAAACAAAGGGATAAAAAGAGTTTTTGTTTTGTGGAGAATGCCATCCGGTAATAATTCTAGAACAAAACTAATGCAATGGGTCGAATTTTCTAATAATTTCGTGCTTTAAAGTTGTGGATATGGTAAATGAAGAAACCCAGGAAAAAGTAAAATCTATTTTCCTTGAGTATTTGGAAAGAAACCAACATCGAAGAACCCCTGAACGTTTCGCTATTCTCAGAGAAATATACAATTACGAAGGGCATTTCGATATTGAGGCACTATATGGCCACATGAAAATAAAAAAGTACCGGGTAAGTAGGGCTACTTTATATAACACCATCGAGCTGTTGCAGAATTGCAATTTGGTTACCAGACATCAATTTGGTAAGAATTTGGCCCAGTTTGAAAAATCATTTAAGTTTAAGCAACACGACCACCTAATTTGCACCGATTGCGGTAAGGTATTTGAATTCTGTGATCCAAGAATTCAGCAAATTCAAGAAATGGCAGGTAAACTTCTTAATTTTTCAATTCGCAACCATGCCCTTAATTTATACGGTAATTGCAACCAACTTGCCCTTTCCGGAACTTGCCCAAATAAAGAAAAGGAACACGAATAATGGCTATTTTTACTTACGATATTGAACAGGTTGGACCTGTTTGGGTTGTTCACCTTTCCGGACGTTTAACAGATCCATTTATGTCTAAGAAGTTGATCCTAGAACTTCAGGATAATTACCAATCCATTGAGCCCTTTTATGTTATAATTGACCTTAAAAGCCTTGATTACTTAAATTCTTCCGGTTTGCAAGCCATGCTTCAAATTCTGAAGATGACTCGTGTTCAATCTGGCGAAACCTGGGTGTGCAATGTTCCGGATCGCATTCATAAATTGTTGGTTACCACGAAATTAGAGCATATTTTCAAGGTTGTATCCAATTACCAGGAAGCCATTGACAAGTTGGCTTAATTCCTAAAGAATTTGCATATTTAGGTAGTACTAAATGCAGTTTTTGATGATGATGCGGGTGCCTTCGCATTCACCTATTGCCTCTTTCTAAAATGTAGTAAGGCTCAGGCCCGGGCTATCGCTGTTACTCCTCGGTCCACTACGCTAAGGCTGCGTGGCCCTGTGGGGTAACTTGCTCTATCCCTACCCGGACCCAAGCCCGAACTTTTGGGAAATGGATATACAATTTTGCTCATCCAGGGTGTTGGTGTGTTGATTACCCGGTCATTGCTGCAACTGTTTGGTTTTGCAGCCCGGGCAACGATAGAGGCGAGTAGCTCCCGGCAGAAATGGCTTCAGTGCGTTGGCAGCCGGGACTACAGACGATAGCGTGACCCGAAGCCCATTCCCAAAACTTATATATTTAAATAAATTTCAGTTGGGCGAAGGGGGCCCGCCAAAAAACAAATGGAATAATTGGAAAGTTATACCGAATGTACATTATGTTTAGTCCAATTTTAGGTATTAATTTTTATTGAGAAAATTGGCCTAACATTCTGTATACTCGGCATTTACCAATCTAAATTTATAAAAGCCTTCGGACTATTTATAAATTAAAATTGGTATTAAATTTCTGTATTCCGGACCAACCGGTTCAAAAAAAAAGCCAAAACACGTAATGCCTTGGCTTTTTAAAGGTTAACAACCCGGTTAATGACCTTCTTTTTTATGGTCTTCGTCGTTTTTATTACAACGCTCAACAATCAAGTGAAAAGTATCGTGAAGATGGGCCAATGCCGCTGTAATTTCTGCATCGCTTCCTCCTTTTTCGATAAGGGCTTTTAATGCATTTGCTTCTTTTTCAATTGCCTCTGTTGCTTCTTTAACCGATGGCTTATTGAATTCATCCGGAATTTTTGCTGTGTTTAAGGCTTTGGCTTTATCGCAAAACTCAGCTATTCTTGTTTTGATGGGTTTTAAATCACCTTCTTCGGAAGGGTGGAAGGTTTGAGACATTACACCGTGAAAGGTTTTCAATTCTACCCATTTATCAAATTTTGATTGAGCAAATGAGGAAGATGATACCAAAAGAAGAGCGAATAAAAAGGTAGCTTGAATTATTTTTTTCATTTTATTGGGAAATTGTAGGCAAAAGTATCAACAGGACTGGTAAAAATGCTGTTGGAAATCAGTTTTTAAGAATTTAAAATTGAAGTTTATATTGTAAGGTGAAACTTCTTGGAGCTTCCAGCAAGCCTGGTCTAAGCGAATATTCCTGATTGGATATATTTTTTACAATCAATGAAATAGTTGATCTGTCGGATAGTTTGTAAGCGAATCGCATATCGAATACTAGAATGCCTTTTTTATGGCTTTCTCTGTATTTGCTAATTCCATTTAATTGATCAAAAATTAAATCGATACGTTCCATGAAGCTGTTGTAGGTGCAGGTTCCCCCAATGAGAATCTTTTTAAAAGGTTCAAATTCCAGATCGGCACGGGCCGTGTTTCGTAAGCGGTACTTCAAAATGCTGGAGGTAGCTAGCAAGCTATCGGGTTTTCCTATACTTTGGAATAAGTTTTGGATAAAAATATTGGCTTTTCGTTGAGCTGTATCTGATTCTAAATCAGCCGGGTAATTGAAGGTATATCCGGCAAATAGTCGGACAGGAATTCCAAGTATTTTCCCATCGGCAATGGTGGAAATTTCGGCCCCTGCTATTCTTGCTCTGCTGATGTTTTTAGCTTGGAAACCGAAGCCTTTTTCAGGGTCAATCAAGAATACATATTCAATCATATCCTTAAATTCATACCAGAAGAGTGCCATATCAAGGTAACCCATAAAGTTGCCGAATTTATAACCTTGTTTAACGGCTAATTCGGAGGTCCAACCTGATTCAGGTTTCAAACTTGGGTTGGGGAAAATTTTTATGGAGCTTAAGCTGGCATCAATGTAACGTTCACCCAAGCTAGGGAAACGGTAACCCTGACCCCAGTTAGTTCTAAGGAAAGTAGCCTTGCCAACTTTATAGTTGATACCGGCTCTAAAAACAGGTCTTCCCGGGTCGTTGGGTAAACCAAATACGTGATTACGTTCATACCGTGCACCTAACAATAGGGTAAGTTTCTCTTTAAATTCCTGTTCCAATTGCAGGTAACCAGCCATAAACAATTGTTTAAGTTTCATGCCTTCGTAGAGGCTGCTGTAGGAGTTAGAATAGCTGCCGATGGCACCGCTGGTCAGGCTTAATCCGAAATCGAATTGTTTTTGGAATTGGTAATCTCCCCAAAACAAATCGGTTGATGCAGTTGTTTTATTGTTACTTCCACTGTAGCGAGTTACTTTATAATAGCGACTTCTAATTTTATGAATGGCGCCGTTAGGTCCGCTGTAGCTAATTCTTGGGTCGATGGTGAAGTAAGAGTATTTATCTTCAGAGAGGGTACCTTCCCAAGGGGTGAGGGCACCTGCATCAGGGTCTTGCCAGAGAAAGAATCGTCCAAACTGCTGGTACATGGCATTTCCGGCCAATTCAAAGCTGAAATATTTTAATTTTTTAGGTCTCCAGCGGGTTTTGAAATTCACCCTTGCTTGTTGGTCGCTTCCATTTTTCAGGTAACCAGAACTCCAATTTAAGTTTCCACCAATAATCAGGTCAATATTTCCAAACTTTTGGCGGTGGGAGAGGAAGGCATTTGTAAAAAAAGGATTAAAAAAGTTATCCCACCAGCGTAATTCTTTTCTAGCAGGATTGCTGTACACGCCCTGAGCGATTGAAATTTTAGTTTGTGGTTTATCGTAAGCGTAACCGGTTCGAACGTGAATAACACCATTCATAGCACCGGAACCATACAAGGAAGAGGCAGCACCTTTAATAACTTCCACTTGTTCCATATTCTCGATTGGAACAAAATTCCAGCGCACTTCGGATAGGTCACCGGTTAACATGGGCATGTCATCTACCAAAACCTGAACTCTGGACCCTGTTCCATAGGCATAACCACTGCCGCCACGAATACTTGCCTGACCATCCACAATGGTAACTCCCGGAACTTTTTCAACGGCTTTGGCAAGGTCGGGAGCATTGGTATTTTCAACCAGGTATTTTTTAATTACGTCAATAGAAACAACTTCCTTTGCAGCATCTTTTTCATATTGAGAACCTGTTACGGTAACCAGCTTCAATTCTTTTTGTTCCGATTTCATTTGGATGTTTATCTCCTGACTTGTTCCGGCAACCGCATTTATTTCTCGTGTTTCTTGAGTAAAACCTAAGTAACTAAATCGGAGAATGTGTTTACCCGGTTCAACTTCCAGAATAAATTTTCCTAAAACATCCGTAACTGTTCCAACACCAGAACTATCTGCCATAATGGTAACACCAATAATGGTTTCATTGTTTCTCGAGTCGGTTATGGTACCGGTAATTTTTGCTTTTTGGGAATAAAGTACTTGACTTAAGGATAAAAAGACAAGCAATAAATAGCTTGTAATTAAGAGTGTTTTTTTTTGCATACGATACAATTTTGCGCAATTCCCCCCACCTAAAATAATAACCTCTTCAGTTTGCAAAGGTAAAAGACTATTTTTTGAGTTTCCTCTTATCTTAAATATTAGTTACCAACAGGTGAGTTTAAATTTTGATTTTGAGAAAGTTGGTATTGTGAATTTCTTAATGGATGAGGATTTAATGATGGATTTGGTTAATTTTATAGGGGTTTTAGCCTGGTTTTTAGCTTATAGGATAGTAAAAGGGTGGAGTTTGTAAAAAAAATGTTGAGGTTTCCAAGACTCAATTATTAACTAAGTTTAGTTTTCGATAGATTGGAATGTTGGATTATTTTTTTGCTTAATTCTATAAAATCAGCTACACTTAATTGTTCTGCGCGTTTGCTGAGTTCGGGCCATTGGGGTAGTGGTTGGGGTAATAGTGGTTTTAATGCATTACTCAACATTTTCCTACGTTGATTAAACCCCATTTTCACTACTTGTATAAATGATTTTTCATCGCAATCCAATTGTTTGACCTGATTTCTGGTAAGTCGTAATACGCCGGATTTTACTTTAGGTGGTGGATTAAAAACATGTTCATCTACAGTGAACAAATATTCAGCATTATAAAAGGCTTGAAGCAATACACTTATAATACCGTAGTCCTTATTTCCGGGTCCGGAAGCAACCCGTTGAGCTACTTCTTTTTGAAACATACCGGTAATTTCGGGTACCTGGTCTCGGTGTTCAAAGGCTTTAAAAAGGATTTGGGAAGAAATGTTATATGGGAAATTTCCTACGATAGCTAAAGGTTCATTCCCCCATTCTTTCCAATCCATTTGAAGGAAATCCCCTTGGATAAGGTGAAGTCCTTTGAATTTTTCTTTATTTAAAATAAGGTATTCGACGCTTTCGTTGTCAATTTCTGCTGCCATCAACTGGATGCCGGGTTTAGCAAGCAGGTAGCGGGTTAAAATTCCTGTTCCCGGACCAATTTCCAGAACTTTGGAATACCCGTTTAATGTAATGGAATCTGAAATTTTTTCTGCTATGGAATTGTCTTTAAGGAAATGTTGGCCTAAGTGTTTTTTTGCTCGAACCTGATCGGATGAATAGTCGGACTTTTTCTTTGGGTGTTTACCTTTCATGTTGCGTTAGGTTTTCCCAGGCCAAAGCGTAGTGATTGGTCAAGGAAATTTGGGTGTAAAGATCGTTGTATTTATCTTGTTCAGGAAGAAAATACAAGGAAACCCCTTTTTCTGACAACGACACCAATTCTGATTCAGTGAGATAGAATCGGAGGTGAGGAACCAATTTGGGGTTGTTGTTTAGGGCATAAACCATTAACTCGTTATACCACCATCCACAAATAATTATGCTTGTTGCATATTCAGGCTGGTCTAAAGTAGTTGCAACCTCTTTGCAAAAACTTTCTTTGTTGTGGCGTTTAGTAAAATCGGAATAAAGGGGGCCGGTTGCAGGATCGAAAAACAGTTCCTGATCACGGATTTTATAAACTTTAGCCCAGTTTGAATGCTTACTTCCCCGGTTGGCATCTGTTAAACCTAGTCCGAAAATAAAAGACGAAACCATGAGACATAAGAGAACAAATTTGTAAAGCATTTCCAATAAACCTACATTTAAGGCAAGGATGATAAAAGGGATTGCCGGAATCCAATATCCGGATTTTTGGGGCAATCGAAGGTATGAAAAAGTATACAAGAGCGTGATCAGGATAGCTAGGCCTACCATCACTTTGTTTTTTTTTGTTTGAATTTCTAATTTAGAAAATCCAATAAATAAGGTTTGCGAAATGCATGCTGATAGTATACCCAGCAAACCAATTACACCCCACACACCAAAAGTGGCTTTAAAGAGTACCTTTTCCCAGGAAGGGTAAGGGAATTGATCGTAGTATTGGAAAAATCGGTATCCATAGGATTGTAGAAGGGGTAAGTAACAGATAGTGCCAATAATCAAACTAAGCATGACCAAGTTAACTGTACTTTTTATTTCTGTTTTGTCACGGTTGATGGTCAAAATCCAGGACAAGAAAGGGAGAAGGAAAATACCGGACGTAATACGGGAGCCAATAGCCAGACCTAAAAATAGAGCAGCCCATAAAAAGGAGGATTCGATCAAAAAGTAAAAGGACCATAAAACGAATGCAAGGGTAAAACAATAGTCAATGGTATAGGTGCTACTAATAAATATTACCGGAACGAAGGCCAATGCTAATGCAGAGAGGTATGCAGCTTGTAAGTCTAGTTTATTGATTATTTTATAAAAAGCAACGGAAGCAAAGGCACAAGCTATTGCCGCGAGTAAGTTCCACCAAAAAGGTGAAGCATAAGGAAGGAGGAGGTAAAGGAATTCTGGAACCGGATGTCCGGGTAACCGTGAAGGTTCGTAGATGCCGGAATGGAGGGTTTGCCAGATAGCAAGAGGTGTTCCCCAACTATCTTCTTCGGCTCCGTAGCCACAAAACAAAAAAGGAATTCGGCTGATTAATACAAGCAGGAATAGGGATACCAGTGTCCAATCCGGTTTGTATTTAAGGTTTAAATTCAAGACTGCCAGCAACTTTGCAAAGTAAACGGATTTAGGAATTAATTGGTATTTGATAAGAAAACAAAAAAGGCGACCTTATGCAGATCGCCTTTTTTGTGAAAAGAAACTGGATGGATTAATGAGCCACAGTGAAGTTTTTGGTTAAACGGCTTCCATTGGTAACCAAATTGAAAATATAATTACCATTGGCCAGGTTTTGAGTATTGATGTTTAAGGAATGGTTACCTTTTACACGGATACCTGCTGGAACATTAGCAATCATTTTTCCGCTCATATCGATGATTTCGTAAGAAGTACTGGCAGTGTTGCGTAAAGTGAAATTAACTACCATGTGATCATTTGCAGGATTTGGGAATAATCCCATTCCTTTAGTTTCGTCAAAATCTTTGATACCTGCAGGGCCAATATAACCGTTACCTACCACAGCAATATCATCGATAGAGATTAAATTGTCGTCGTGGCTATTGTGCAAGAAAGCGATATAAACATCCATTCCTACGTAGGCATCCAAACTGATTTCGAAAGGTTTAAGAACACCGTGGAAACGAAGAGAATCATTGTCGTATTCGATGTAAGAACCATCCAAACCATGCACATAACCATCGGAAAATTCAAATTCGGAGTAGCTGCTATCCGGAATTAAATCGCCTTGGCTAATAAATTCTGCAGCTTTAAAAAGAGTATCGGTGAATTGGTCGGTGTGCTCATTGGTTCCGATGGAGGCAACAACAGCATATCCGTCGCAGTAACGAGGTGTTTGGAAAGGGGCTGATTTCCACAATAATTTAACAGAAGCGTCATTAACGTGGATGGATGGTAAAATAAGCATGTTTTGAACCGGTGTGGTAGCATCATTTGTCCAGGAGTTGGATGCAAATACTACGTTTGTGTCACCATCCGGAGTGATAGAATCGGCAACAGAAAATGCGTAAGTTAAAAACCATTGGTCTGAGCGGCTAGAACCACTGGCATCAGCCAAACCATCGCCGTCAATATCGTACCAAAAGGTATCGTACAAAGCATTGGATGCTACTGCATCGATAATAATATGGTCGAAGGTATCTCCTTGGAAATTTTCCCAAAGCAAAGTATCGGTTGAAGTTTGGGACATACCAACCAAGGATAAAAAAGCTAAAGAAAGAGTAGTAAACAGTTTTTTCATACGTTGATTTTTCTAAATATTTGGGCAAAGCTAAACATTTAGCGGTTTACCTTTCGTAATAATTTTGCAGATTTGCGCATTCGAACTTTTCTAAGAAATATAGCCTCCTTTTTATGGAACAGGCATGAGCTTGTTTTCAGGATATTTTTATTTGTATTGGCCATACTTATTACTGTATGGATTTTGCCAAAGGATGCCAAATTTGCCTTTGAGTATGAAATAGGTAAACCATGGTTACATGAGAATTTGATAGCTCCGTTTGATTTTCCAATCCGGAAACCAAAACCAGAATTGGAGGCAGAGAAACGGGAATTGATTAAAAATAAGCATTATTATTTTCGTATTGACACTACGATAGGACCAAAACAGATTAAGGAATTTAATGCCGAAGCCAATCGTTTATTCCCTAAGCAAAAAGCAATAGTTGTTCAGTTAAGCAAAAGGCTTCAAGAGGTTTATGGGAAAGGAATTATGTTGGTGAATGAACCTGCATACAACTTTGAATCGGATAAAGAAATTTACCTACTGAAAGGGAATGAAGCAAGTCCATTGTTGTTTGAACAATTGTTGACCCCGCAAAAGGCTTATGATTTGGTGATGGAATCCATTTCGGATTTGCCTGAAGGACTTCAGGATTTGATTCCTACTTACTTGGTTCACAATGTTTTTTTTGATGATTTAACTACGGAGAAGGTTTTAAATGAAGATTTGACAGAGATTTCTCCATACAAGGGCAAGGTTTCTGCCGGGATACGAATTGTTTCACGAGGGGATGTTGTAGATGAATATAAGTATCAGGTTTTGGAATCATTGAAGTCAGAATTTATCATTCAGCAAGGAAATAATCAAGGTAAGTTTTTGCCTATTATTGGTTTGGTAGTATTGGTTACCATGGCAACCCTGGTGCTTTACCTTTTTTTGGCATTGTTCAGGAAGGATATTTTGGAAGATAATACCAAGGTTGCCTTTATTTTATTGTTGTTATTGGTAACGTTAGGAATGACCAAAGTTGCCATTAAATTGGATGGTATCAGCATTTATGCCGTTCCGTTTTGTTTGCTGCCAATGATAGTTCGTACATTTTTTGATACCCGTTTGGCTTTGTTTGCTCATTTGGTCGCTTGTTTGATTATAGCATTTTTAGCCCCTAATGGTTTTGAGTTTGTGTTTTTGGAAGTTATAGCCGGTATTGTTGCCATTTTCAGCATTGCCAAATTGCAAAACAGATCGCAGTTTTTCTTTTCCTCCTTAATTATTTTCATTGCCTATTTTGCAATTTACATGGGTTTAACTCTGATTCGCCATGGGGGAATAAAGGAAATGGAATGGCATAATTTGTACTGGTTTGCATTAAGTGTAACCTTTACCTTGTTTGCTTATCCGTTGATATATCTGTTTGAAAAAATATTTGGCTTAATTTCAGATGTAAGTTTGTTGGAATTATCCGATATTAATGGCAAGTTATTGAGGGAATTAGCCACCAAGGCTCCCGGTACTTTTCAGCATTCTTTGCAGGTTGCCAATTTAGCGGAGACAGCCATTTCTCAAATTGGTGGAAATCCATTGTTGGTAAGAACCGGAGCTTTGTACCACGACATAGGCAAGATGGAAAATCCTTATTATTTTATTGAGAATCAGGTTTCGGGTTTTAATCCACATGATGAATTGAATTTTGAAGAAAGTGCGGCAATTATCATAGATCATGTTAGAAAGGGTGTAGAGATTGCGAAGAAGGAAAGATTACCCGATGAGATAACCGATTTTATTCGCACGCATCATGGTACCTCCCTGGTGCAGTATTTTTATCAAAATTATTTGAAGGATTTTCCAACAGGTAGCTTGGATAAAAACCATTTTTCTTATCCAGGACCTAAGCCATTTTCAAAAGAGACAGCAGTGCTTATGATGGCCGATAGTGTAGAAGCAGCTTCGCGCAGTTTAAGGGCCTATAATGCAGAAACTATTAGTCATTTGGTAGATAAGATAATTGATAGTCAAATTGAGCAGCAGCAATTTGCCAATGCTGATATTACTTTTAAAAACATCAATCAAATAAAACGAATTTTTAAACGCAAACTCCAGAACATTTACCATGTTCGAGTGGAATATCCTGAATAATAAACGATGTCATCAGCCTTAAAAAACCTATCTAGTTATGCCCCGGAGACCGTTCCGAATGGGAGAGAAATGAAAATTGCCGTTGTAGTATCGGAATGGAATCATGAAATTACCGGAGCCCTCAAAGAAGGGGCTATTTTGACTTTAAAAAAGCATGGGGTTCTGGAGGAAAATATCATGGTTTGTTATGTTCCAGGTAGTTTTGAACTTCCATCAGCAGCACATTTAGTATTAAGTGCCAGGACGGATATGGATGCTGTTATTTGCCTAGGTTGTGTGATTCAAGGCGAAACCCGGCATTTTGATTTTATTTGTGATGCTGCTGCTCAAGGCATTAAGGATGTTTCATTGAAATTTAATAAGCCTGTGATTTTTGGCGTATTAACACCCAATAACCAGCAACAGGCTGCCGATAGAGCCGGAGGTAAACATGGTAATAAAGGTGATGAAGCTGCTATTACAGCATTAAAAATGGTTGACTTGGCTCAACAATTGAATTCCTAAAAAATTAGTTTGAGTTAATTTTGGTAGCTTGGAATTAATTTCTATTTTTCCATGCTATTAATCCAATGAAAAATACCTTCATTCTGCTTCTGCTTTCCATGTTTATATTGGAAGGCTTTTCTCAAAACAACCCTTCTCCAAGTTCGAAAAAAGTAAAGGTTTTGTCTTGGAACATTTACATGTTGCCGCGTAATATCAAGCGGACCGGCAAGATGTATCGTGCGCCCAAAATTGCTGAGGAAATAAAAAAGGAAGGATATGATGTATTGGTTTTTCAGGAAGCATTTCATGGAACAGCCAGGCAGATTTTGTGGCGAAAGTTAAAAAAGGAATTTCCCTATAAGATTGGTCCCGGTAACCGCAAATGGTGGTGGGTTAAAGTTAATAGCGGGGTTTGGATATTAAGTAAAACTCCTTTGAAAAAGGTAGATGAAATACAATTTAGGGATTGTGATGGTTTTGTAGATTGTTTTGCCCGCAAGGGTGGACTTTTGGTAGAAACTACTGTACAAGGGCAAACCATTCAAATTATGGGGACTCACATGCAAGCAGGAGGAACCTACGATACAAAACGCAGCCAATTCAGGCAATTGGCAAAGGAGTTGCTGGAACCCAACAAAAAAGAGGGTGTTCCTCAGTTGTTGTGCGGCGATTTTAATATTCGGGAAGCTGATACCGTTTTGTATCCGGAATTGGTTTCTACATTGCAATGTGAAAATGGGCCGCTCTCAGGGCCTTACAAGTTTACAGCAGATGAAACGAACAACGACCTTAGGCCAAGCGGACAAAAGGTTATTGATTTTATTTTTTACAAGGGAAATGGAATGTTAGTAAATAGTGTAAAACGGTTTATACGGGTTTTTGAAAGTCCTTGGCATAAAGATCATAAAAGTTTGAGTGATCATCATGCTGTTGAAGCTATTTTTGAATTTTAGGGAATGGTTGAATTATTAAACTGCTTATTCAAATTTGAAAGATGAAACAATACTTAATCCAATTTTTACTCCTTTTAGTGGCCATTTCAGGGTATTCCCAAAGTGCAGAGAGTTTTTACAATCGTGGAAATGCCAAATATCAAAAAGAGGATTTTAGTGGGGCCATAGTGGAGTATAATGAAGCAATTCGCTTAAAACCTGAAAATGCCATGGCCTATTACAACCGCGCTAATGCTAAAGCAAGGTTAAATGATTTCCAGGGTGCATTAGACGATTTAAATGAATCTATTAAACTGGAACCGATGTATGGTAATGCCTATTATAGCAGAGGATTGGCAAAGAAAGCTTTAAAGGATTATGCTGGGGCCATTGCTGATTACGACCAGGCCTTTAAGTTGCAACCAAAAAATGCCCAGGTTTTATACAATCGGGCAATTGCTAAATTTCATTTAAACGATCAAATGGGAGCCTGCACCGATTGGATAGAAGCGCGTAACATGGGTTTCCCGAATGCAGATGAAGATATTAAAAAGCATTGTCCAAAAAAAATGCGATAGTGCAGAATTGGTTGGACAATAAACTTTAGCACGGGGAATGGTACAGGTAAGAGAAGAGCCAGCTAATACCGGTTGTAAATTTTGTACTATTCTGATTTTGATGCACCATGGTATGCCTATGTAGCTTTTGCATCGGCATATACCAATCCAAATGAAGGTTTATTGGATAATAAGTTCAATACGTTCATTGAAGCGCATAGCATCCAAATCCTGATTACCTTTCTCATCTGTTTCCGGGAGAAGGGGAGCGGCAGATCCCAAACCAACCGGTTTGATTCGGTTTGGATCCATACCTAATTTAATGAGCCAATTGCTAAGTTCGGTGGCACGACCAAAGGAAAGGTTTTTGCGTGTTTCTTCACTTCCGATAGAAGAGGTATGAGCCTGAATGGTGAATTTTTTACCGGATTGAGATTTTGCCAATTGATTCAGTTTTTCGAGTGCAAAGGTGCTTTGAGCTGCGATACGCTCTTTAAAAAACTCGAATCGAATGTTTTGAAAAGTAGCTTTGTTTTTAAACAATTGAATGGGGCGAATAAGTTTAGAAAACTCAGCTTGAATCGGAAAATCGACCAAGGCCCAAAAAGGTAGTAGGTTTGGACAAGTAAATTCGATATGGTATGGTTTTCCGACGGGAAGGCTAAGCAGGTATTTACCGGTTTTACTATTGGAATTGAATTCACCGAATAGTTCACCGGTGCCGGAATCCCAAACTTTTATTTCGGCTCGAATGGGGTTGCCGGTTTCGTCAATCACAGAGCCGGAGAAAAGAGTTACAGCGCCTGAGGGGCCTAAATCCTGGTTTGAAAAACTTACCGGATCTTTTACCGGTTTGTTTTTTTGTGCCATGCAGGCTGCTATTCGTTCTTCAATGATTTTATCGAGATCGTAAATGATTGTTTTTTCAGCGGTGTAAGGTTGTCTTTCTGTGCTAAAGATAGAATAGGCCCAGGTTGAAATTTTCTTTTGTTTGAGTTGTGCTGAGGAAAGTGTGTTTTTGTATTCCCTGTATTTGCTAATGGCTAATTTGGTTTCACCACCCAGTTCATAGGCTCGAGCCAGCATAAATTCAAGGTCGTCATCGAGGTTAGGGGAATAGTCGAAGCAGCGTTTTAGGTAAGGAATGGCCTTAACTGCTTCGGCAGAATCGAGGTGGAGGTAGCAAATGCCAATTTTTAGGAGAAGAGAGTTATCGTCTCTTTTCTTTTTTTCGGCTTCCTGGAAGAAGTACAGGGCTGCGGAAAAGTCGGGAGGTGACTTTTTCATTTGAAAGTCTCCCTTTTCGATGAGTTGTTCTGGTTTATCCTGAGCAAGTAGGCAAGCAGGGTGGAGTAAGAGTAGAAACCCCGCAAGCAGAAAAAGGATATGTAATTTGGCTTTCAACAGCTTTTTCCTTAGTTTTTAAGGATTTCGAACTCAATTCGGCGGTTTAGTGCCATGCCTTCCGGGTTTTCGCTTCCGTCTTTGTTTTTGTTGGAAGCAACCGGCATAGATTCACCAAAACCAACTGCTTTGAGGCGATCGGCGGCAATTCCTCTTTTGACAAGGGCTTGTAGAACCGATTCGGCTCGTTTTTGAGAAAGGGTTTTGTTGTACGCTTCTTCTCCTTTATCGTCGGTATAGCCGTTGATTTGTATTTGTACTTCGGGGAAGGCTTTTAAGAATTGGGCCAGACGGTTTAATTCGTTTAGTGATTCCTGGCGAAGTTCGTATTTGTCAGAGTCGAAGAAGAGGTTGTTAAGGGCAATTCGGGTTCCTGGTTTAGCCTTTTTAAGTTCGATGGCTTTTTCTACTTTTCGGAAGTCTTTGGCTGGTTCGATCAGGAAGTTTTCGGTATGGAAGAGGTAATCGTCTTTAATTACGGCAATGCCATAGTTTTTACCGGAAGGTAGGGAAACCACATATTTACCTGTTTTGCTGTTGGAAACCAATTCGGCTACTACTTCATTTTTTTCATTATCGATAATTTGGATTCCGGCTTCGGTTGGTGCTTTGGATTTTTCGTCGGTGATGGAACCGGTAACCAGGGTAAGCGGGCTGAACGGTTGGTCTTTTTTATTGTTTTTGGGGATGCTAACGCTGTAAATGTCATAATCACCCATACCGCCCGGACGTGCAGAGGAGAAGTACCCTGTTTCACCGCTGGCCGAAAGCACAAAGAAAATATCGTCATCGGGGGTATTGATTGGTGAACCCATATTAACGGGTTGGCTCCATTTTCCATCTTTGAAAACTGCTTTAAAAATGTCGTAACCGCCCATGGAATTATGTCCGTTGGAGCTGAAATACAAGGTTTTGCCATCGGGGTGGAAGAATAGACCATCTTCATCATAGGCTGTATTTATTTCGGGACCCAGGTTTTGTGCCGGACCCCAATTGCCTTTTTCATCTTTTTTAGACCAGTAGATATCTCTGCCGCCCAGGCCTCCGTTTCCGTCCCGGGTAAAGAACAGGGTTCGTTCGTCGGCGCTCAGAGAGATGGAGTGTTCCGTTGCGGAGGAATTAATATTTTCGTTGAGTTTAACCGGTTTGGTCCATTGGTCACCATCCAGACGGCTTTGGTAGATATCGCCGTTGAGGAAGAGGAAAATGGTTTGGCCATCGGCTGATAATCCCAGGGCTGCATCGTGCTTTTTGGTATTTAAGGGAGCTCCCACATTGGAAGCTTCGGTCCATTGGTTGTTAATGTTGTAGGAACGGTAGATGTCTTCAAAAGGCAGTTCGTCGAATGGGTCTAAACCACCGGAGGAATTTCGGCGGGAGGTGAAATAGAGTTCTGATTCATCGGCTGAGATAATGGGAGCATAATCCGGTTTGTCGGAGTTAAGTTTAGCTCCCAGGCTTTGGATTTTAACCTGTACCGGATGTTTAAGCAATTCGATACCGTTTCTACATTCCTGAATGCGTTTATCCATTATTTTGGAAGGGTTGCTAATGCTCATTTCTCCATTGACATCGGGAGGAGTATTGACCATGAGGGTTCCGATGGTATTGTCGAGTTTAATGGAAGAGGTTTTTTTGGAATCCAGGTAGTTTTTGTAGGCAATGTATTGTTCAATTGCTTTATCGAATTGTTGATTAAGGTGATAAGCTCTGGCAAGCAGGAAACTACGTTCGGTGGATTGGGTAGTGGCCGATTTTTCGAGGTATTTTAGGGCTTTGGGTTTTTCGGAGGAATGTAAATAAGCGATTCCCAACAAAAAATTAGCTTCACTATTTGCCGGAGAAGCAGCTATTTCTTTCTGAAGCAGTTCAATTGCTTTTTTGTTTTGACCTGGTTCGTCGTTTAGGAGGTGTTTTACCTCGTCGAGGGACGATTGAGCAGAAGAAAGTAAGCTGGAGGTAGCAATAAAAAAGAGGAAGATGGTTGCCTTTTTTACCATGATTTTAAGTATGTAGGTATTTTTTAACGACTGCCTTGGTAAAAAGGTTCGATTGGAAATGTGAAGGTAGATTGGGCTTGCACCCCGGGCAACGATAGAGCCAAGTAGCCCACAGGAGCCCGGCGCCCGAATTTATTCGGGGCGGTGGGCGACGAGGACTACAGGCGATAGCGTGACCTGAACGCCTTGCACCAGGTTTAGGTAAAGATCAAAAGCCGCTTGGCGTGAAGGGGCCCGCCAAATAAAACAACTCCCACCAACATTGGCAATAAATAACCACCTTTGTCGCAGAATTTTAAACACATGAGTTCAAGTTTTCTAACCCATCTTCAAAACGAATTACAATCGATTGAAACGGCAGGATTATTTAAAAGGGAGCGAATTATTACCGGTCCGCAAGGTGCTGATATTCAAATTAGTACAGGGCAAGAGGTAATAAATTTTTGTGCTAATAATTACCTTGGATTATCGTCTCATCCAAAAGTGTTGGAGGCCGCAGCAAAGACCCTTGAAACCCATGGTTATGGCATGAGTAGTGTTCGATTTATTTGCGGTACACAAGACATTCATAAAGAGTTGGAGGAAAAAATTTCTGACTTTTTGGGTTTGGAAGATACCATTTTGTATGCGGCAGCTTTTGATGCCAATGGAGGTGTTTTTGAACCTCTGTTTGGTGAGGAGGATGCCATTATAAGTGATGAGTTAAACCATGCCAGTATTATTGATGGAGTAAGGCTTTGTAAGGCTAAACGTTACCGATATAAAAACAATGATATGAACGATTTGGAAGCCCAACTTAAAGCGGCAGATGGAGCTCGTTTTAAAATTGTGGTTACCGACGGGGTATTTAGCATGGATGGATATATTGCTCAATTGGATAAAATAAGGGCTTTGGCCGATCGATACGGGGCTTTGGTGATGACAGATGAATGTCATGCCCTGGGCTTTTTGGGTTCTACCGGACGAGGAACCCCGGAGCATTGTGGGGTACATGGTAAAATTGATATTGTTACCGGTACCTTAGGTAAGGCTTTGGGAGGAGCCATGGGAGGTTTTACTTCGGGTAAGAAAGAAGTTATAGCTTTATTGCGTCAGCGCAGTCGTCCATATTTATTTTCCAATTCTTTGGCACCAGCCATAGTTGGAGCCAGCATTGCCGTGATGGATATGTTAAATGAAACTACGGCATTACGTGATAAAGTGATGGAAAACGCTTTGTATTTTAGAAAGGGAATGACGGAAGCAGGATTTGATATTAAGCCCGGAATTCATCCCATTACCCCGGTGATGTTATACGATGCCAAATTGGCTCAATCTTTTGCCGAAAAATTGTTGGCTGAAGGCATCTATGTCATTGGATTCTTTTATCCGGTGGTGCCGAAGGAGCAGGCCAGAATTCGGGTTCAGGTATCGGCAGCGCATGAAAAACATCACCTGGATAAAGCCATTGCAGCATTTACTAAAGTTGGAAAGGAATTGTTATAAATGAAAGTTACCTCAGCCCAATTTATTTCCAGTGTAGCTTCTTTATCAGCTTGTCCTAAAACCGGTTTTAAAGAATATGCGTTTATTGGACGAAGCAATGTGGGGAAATCCTCTCTCATTAATGCTTTGCTCAACCGGAAAGACTTGGCTAAAACCAGTTCAAGACCGGGAAAAACTCAAACCATAAACCACTTTTTGGTAAATGAGGCCTTTTACCTGGTCGATTTGCCCGGTTATGGCTATGCTAAAGTGAGGATTGAAAGCCAAAACAAATGGGAGAAGTTTGTGAACGATTATATTTTGAAAAGGGAAGAAATGGTGCAGTTGTTTGTATTGGTTGATAGCAATATTCCCCCACAAAAAATTGATTTAGAGTTTATAAACTTCCTGGGAATTAATTCGGTACCCTTTTCGATAGTGCTCACAAAAACCGATCGGATCAGCAAGACAGAATTGGTGAAAAGTCAGGTAGCTTTGGAGAAAAAGCTTTTGGAATATTGGGAAGAATTGCCGGTGATAACCAAGGTGTCGTCGGAAAAAAGAATAGGATTGGATTTGATTTGGGAGCGTATGCAGGCTTAATCCACCGGATTGACGGACACTGTAGGTATTTGCCCTTGTTCCAGCAAGGCATTGACATGGTCAATAAATTCCATTTTTCCTTGCAGGGAAGTGGCTAAGGTATAAACCGATAAAAAGTTTTTTGCTAAACCTTTCTTTTTCAGGTGCAATTCCAGGGGAAGGGAAAAGTTCATTGGGTTTGAAAACGACACATCCATGTCGGGCGATTGTTCTTTTACTACTCCCGGTGCAACCAGGAAACGTTTGGCAGTTGTATCCTGGGTACACGTTTCATTTTTAAGCACATCGCGGTTAAGTGAGTTGCAGAGCCTATGTGGAATGGTGGTAATACCAATTTTATTCAACTGTGAGTGTTGAGCCAATTTGTACAAGGTAATAAAATCAATAGGTTTGGAGGGTTTGGAGGTGGTAGAATAATAACGGGCCAGTTGAGGTTCGAGTAAATAGATTTGATTGTTTAGCAAAATTATGGGAGCTGAGTGAACCGGATTAACCTCTCCTTTGTCATCGTAAAAGGAAAAGGAAAGGATGCCCGATTCAAAGCCCAATTCCTGGAGAAGGGTGGTGGTAAAATCGGCAAATCCACCGCAATTGGCCGAAGTTTTATCGCGTTGAAAAGCTAACAGTTTGTCTTTTGCAGAAGTAAATGAAAAGCTAAGTCCTTCGTTGTAATCGCCTTCGTTAACATGTTCATATACAAAACTTAATACCATTTCCAGTTGTTTCCAGGTATCAGTTGTAGTTTTTATTTTGTTCACAAACTGTTCATATTCCTGTTGTATTTCCTGCGATGATTTATTCTTATAAGGTAGGAATTTGCCTTTGTAATACTGGATAGAATCCAGTTTTTTCAATTGATATGCCTGGTTTTCGGGCGACATTGTTTGGGCAAGCTCGAGCAGAAGAATTTTGGATTGATATTCTGCCAGTTTACAGCAGGTATCGCTTTTTACAATGGAAAGGATTGAATCGCGATTGATTTTCAAACCGGTTTGGGCGAGGGTGTTAAAATTAAGTCCGGCGAATACCCAGGTCAATAGTGGAACAAGAAGGGAGAGAGAAGTTTTCACGTGTGCAATAATATTCAAAGATACTATTCGAAGTTTATTTTTATATCCGTGGAATGGATTCCGTAGTCAATTGATTCGCAAATAGTTGCCAAGTCGGTTGTTAAAAAAATGTATTATTGGGCGGGCCCATCGCAGAAGTGGAGTGTTTCAAAAGAGCAGAAGCAAGGCGAATGGCCGGGCTATCGCCTGTACTCCTCGTCGCCCTTGGCTAGCGCCGCGGGCTCCTGTGGGGTACCTGGCTCTATCCCTGCCCGACGCTACTACAGTCATTTGGGGTTAATTTAGTTGGGCAAGAAGCCAGAATGAAGGTTTAGCAGGTTGAAGTGCAAGAAAAGAGAAAAGCAGGAGTTATGAACAGGAATAACTAGTTTTTTGGCTTGTATTTTGGCAAAAATGCCCTTTATCTGTAAAAATAGTTAAGCCTGGTTTGGGAGCTGGAATACATTGATTGGAAATTATTTCCTTTGTTGACATTATAGTTTTATATATTATTTTTTATGTTAGTTAAGACGTATGGAAGCACCGTTCATGGTGTAAATGCCACCACTATAACTGTGGAAGTAAACATAGCCGACGGGGTTAATTTCTCCTTGGTAGGCTTACCCGATTCGGCGGTAAAGGAGAGTCAGCAACGAATTCAGGCTGCCTTAAAAAACAATGGTTATCGGATACCCGGCAAGGCCATTACGGTGAATATGGCTCCGGCAGATTTGAGAAAAGAAGGTTCGGCTTACGATTTAACTATTGCCATAGGCATCTTAGCTGCATCGGCACAGATGAAGGATTCAGAAGTTGGAAAGTATATCATTATGGGAGAACTTTCCCTGGATGGAGGGTTGCAACCCATGAAAGGAGTTTTACCCATAGCAATTCAGGCCAAGGCTGAAGGGTTTAAGGGAATGATTTTACCCATGACCAATGCCAGGGAGGCTGCCATTGTTGCCGATTTAGAGGTATATGGATGTGATACCATTAAGCAGGTAATTGACTTTTTTAACGAGGTAGGTACACTTGAACGGGTGGAGGTAAACACAAGGGAAGAATTTTATCAGCGTCAATCCTTGTGGGAAGTTGATTTTGCAGATGTAAAAGGCCAGGAGAACATTAAGCGTTCGTTGGAAATCGCTGCTTCGGGCGGACATAATGTGATATTAATTGGTCCGCCGGGAGCCGGAAAGACCATGTTGGCCAAGCGTTTGCCTACCATTTTACCTCCAATGACCCTTCATGAAGCGCTGGAGACAACCAAGATACATTCGGTGGCCGGTAAAATGACCAAAGGAGAACACAGTGGATTAATTTCAACGCGTCCTTTCAGGAGTCCTCATCATACTGTTTCGGATGTAGCCTTGGTTGGTGGAGGTAGTTTTCCTCAACCCGGAGAAATTTCGCTTGCACACAATGGGGTATTGTTTTTAGACGAGTTACCCGAGTTTAAGAGGCAGGTTTTGGAGGTGATGCGGCAACCGTTGGAAGATCGAATAGTAACGATATCCAGGGCCAGGTTTTCGGTGGACTATCCGGCCAGTTTTATATTGATTGCATCGATGAATCCCTGTCCTTGCGGTTATCACAACCATCCGGAAAAGGAATGCCAGTGTGCTCCTGGCATTGTTCAACGTTACCTGAACAAGATTTCAGGTCCATTGATGGATAGGATAGATTTGCATGTGGAGGTGGTACCTGTATCGTTTAGTGAATTGACATTAGAGCGACCGAGTGAGCGAAGTGAGACTATACGGGAGCGTGTAATACAAGCCAGGAAAATACAAGAAGAGCGATTTAAGGAACAGCCGGGAGTGTATTGCAATGCACAGATGAGTAGTAAGATGTTGAGGGAAGTATGCCGGATAGATGAATCGGGCAAGCAGTTGTTAAAGGCAGCCACGGATAGGTTGGGATTATCGGCCAGGGCATTTGATCGGATTTTGAAGGTTTCGAGAACGATTGCCGATTTGGATAGGAGTCAGCGAATTATGTCACAGCACCTGGCGGAAGCCATTCAATTCAGGAGTTTGGATAGAGAAGGTTGGGCAGGGTAGGGGATGGATGGAAGAACGAATGAAATACATGAAATATCAGGTGAGCTAGATTTTCAATAGGCCCTTAAACGAAGGTAACAAAAAGGAAAAATCCATTTACGATTCCAATAGAAATATCCTATCTTTGCTTTACCGATAGGACTTCATTAGTGAACCTGTAACCTAAACTTAAATGAGAATACCAATTTCTATAAAAAATTAAATTTCAATAATGAAATTGCCCAAATATCCATTAGCATCTAGTGACAAGTTGTTAACCTTTGAATTTATTAGCGAAGGAAATAATGGGCTTATTTATAAAATTGTACGTTACCAACCAACTAACCTCAAAAACGTTTATAATCTGGCATTTGGAGACAAGAATCTTTCAACCGGTGAAATTGATGATACAGTAATTTCAAATAATGGTGATAGTGAAAAAGTATTAGCAACGGTAGTGGCTACAATTTATGCCTTTACGGATAAATACCCAGATGCATGGATTTATGCTACAGGAAGTACCAAAGCTAGGACACGACTTTACCGTATGGGAATAACAAGATTTCTATCCGAAGTAAACTCAGACTTTGAAGTTTTAGGAGAGGGGGTAGATGATTGGGAACCCTTCATAAAAGATGTGGACTATGAAGGATTTTTAGTTAGACGCAAAAAGAATTAATCATTAACTCTTAAAACAAGTTATCAAATCATGAAAATAACGACAGAATTAAAAAACAGGAAAATCCCAATTGTGAAAATCGATAAGACATTGAACAAATATGACGAACTTGTTTTGTTTCCTGAAAAACTGGAAAAGGCCAACGAAATGTTACGAAAAGTTGGACTTCCAAAACAGTGGATGGAAGAGAAGCCGAAACAATAAAACAAAAATCTGCTTATGGGTGTTAGTGGTTAGCCAAGTTTTTGCATTTAGTATTTTTTCCTAATTTTAATAGGCGAATTCTTATTCTTCCAACTTAATCCATCTTGAAATACAATATCGACGACCAGGATACCCTTAACTACCGCTACGACAAGAACGGTAACCTCGTTTTCGATGCTGCTGAGGAAATAGATACCATACGCTGGACGGTTTCAGGTAAAATTGAGGCGGTAATACGGGCTACTGCCAGCACCAAACCCAGCCTGTACTTCTATTACGATGCCCTGGGCAACAGAAGCATCAAACAGGTGATACCGGCTTCAGGTACCCAAACCTTTGAGTTTTACAAACGCGATGCTACCGGTAATATCCTTGCCACCTACAAAATGGCAGATAGCAGCGGTACCAAAATCCTCAAACTCGAACAACGTGAAATCTACGGCAGCTCACGTTTAGGAGTAGTAACCCAAGAAGTACGTATTGCCGAAAATGCCTCCTGGCCGAGTGTATTACCAACTTATGATACTGCCAATGCACCATTTGTGCTTTGGAATACAGATAGCACCTACCAGGATAGTGTGTTCATAAACCCATTTGATTCGGTGGGGTATAAAATTAAAGTGAACAAATATCTAGGCTTCCGAAACTACGAATTAACCAACCACTTAGGCAATGTACTAGCCGTTATCTCCGACCGAAAATACGGCGAAGATGCCGATACCGATGGGCAACTGGAACTATTCAATCCCAACGTGTTAAGTGAAACCGATTACTATGCCTTTGGAAGTGAGGTGAAAGAAAGAAGTGTGAGTGGAGGGTATAAGTTTGGGTTTAATGGACAGATGAAGGATGATGAGATTTATGGTGTAGGGAATGCGAATACTGCCATGTTCTGGGAATATGATACAAGGTTGGGGAGGAGGTGGAATTTGGATCCAGAACCAAGATTTGGAATAAGTGAGTATTCAGCTATGGGTTTAAATCCAATAAATTTAATTGACCCTAACGGTAACTATTTTTTTGGATTAATTGGTTCGTCAAAACAACAAAGGGATGCTGCAAGAGAATTTGCGAAAAACAACCCAAATTCTAAAATTAATAATATTACTTCAAAAAATATTAGTGTTTCTTATGATAAGCTTGTTTTGAACTCACCTATTCCTCACCATGATGCCAAAATGGCTTCGTTTGGTTTAGACTATCATATTGAAACAACGGAGACATTTTTTAACAATGACGGTAGTGAAAGGGTGGAAAAGTCTGAAATTAAGGAATATAATCCCAGTACAATGATGCAGTGGAGTGAAAGTGAAAATTTTTTAGCTAAAGCCAGTTATTCGACTGCTGATGCAGTATTTGTTACAACTCAAAATCTGCTTACAAAACACCTATTTGGTAGATCAAATGCTTATCATTTAAATGGTCAAGAATCCACGCCTTCAGAAAATATGGATGCATTTGTTGATGTAGGATCCAAGTTAATTCCTTCACCTGGAAAAGTTACTATTATAAAGAAATTGAATTGTGCTCAGTTTTCAAAAGTATTTAAAGGGAATCTTTCAAAGATGAATGCACAATTTAGAGGCTATATGAACAAAGGTGTTAACTTTGTAATAGATAATTTAAATAGTACAGCTAGTAAGCCAATTCGCCCGATTAAGAAGGTAGCCAAAAAAGTTAAGGAGGAATCATTTTCAGAAGAGTGAAATAAACAATGTGAATTATGGATGAATTATTTGAAATAATATTTGCTCGTTCAATTATTAGGTTTATAGGAAAAAAAGTTAGATTTTATTTTTTTCTGATAATTGGAAAACCTAAGTCGTATAATTTCATATCAGGAATATCAAAAAATAATTCGGAGAATTTTATGAGGCAGGATTTTTATAATGCAGTTGTTGGAATGGTTATTTTTATAATTATTTCAATAATAGGAGCAATATTTATTTATAGTTAAACCAAAGTGATACCGTTTGTAGCGCCCCCAGCTAAGTAGAGGGCTGTACAACGGAAACATTGCCCGTATGGTAACCACCCTCAGCGACACAGGAGAAACCCCAATGGACGTGGTGGGCAATGCCTACACCTACGACCAGTTGAACCGCCTTATCATGAAAAATGCTTATGTGCGGGCAGGTATGCACTTGCCAGGCAACGACAACTGGACGGGCGTTTCGGTGACCACTAACTACAAGGAAAAATTCATTTACGATTCCAATGGAAATATCCTATCTTTGTTACGCTACGCCGAAGGCACCAACCCCATGGACAACCTCACTTACCACTACAACCCCGGCACCAACCAATTGCAGTTTGTGGATGATGCCATAGCGGATGGTGACTATACCGTGGATATTGACGATCAGGATACCCTCAACTATAGCTATGACAAAAACGGTAACCTCGTTTTCGATGCTGCCGAGGAAATAGATACCATACGCTGGACGGTTTCAGGTAAAATTGAAGCTGTAATACGGGCAAGTGCCAGCACCAAACCCAGCCTGTACTTCTATTACGATGCCCTGGGCAACAGGAGCATCAAACAGGTTGTACCTGCCTCAGGTACCCAAAACTTTGAGTTTTACAAACGCGATGCTACCGGTAATATCCTTGCCACCTACAAAATGGCAGATAGCAGCGGTACCAAAATCCTGAAACTCGAACAACGAGAAATTTACGGTAGCTCCCGTTTAGGGGTAATAACCCAAGAAGTGCGAATTGCCGAAAATGCCTCCTGGCCCAATGTAACACCTTCCTATGATACTGCCAATGCACCATTTGTGCTTTGGAATACAGATAGCACCTATCTGGACAGCGTGTTCATAAACCCATTTGACTCGGTGGGGTATAAAATAAAAGTGAACAAATACCTTGGCTACCGTAACTATGAATTAAGCAACCACCTGGGCAATGTACTAGCCGTTATCTCCGACCGCAAATACGGCGAAGATGCAGATACCGATGGGCAACTGGAACTATTTAAACCCAATGTATTAAGCGAATCCGATTACTATGCCTTTGGTAGCGAAGTGAAGGAAAGAAGTGTGAGTGGGGGGTATAAGTTTGGGTTTAATGGACAGATGAAGGATAATGAGATATACGGGGAGGGAAATGCAAATACTGCCATGTTCTGGGAGTATGATACGAGATTGGGAAGGAGGTGGAATTTGGATCAAGCTATGAATCCAAACCAATCAAACTATTCTGCTTTTAATAATTCTCCTTATTTCTTTAATGATATTTATGGGGATGATGTAGACATTAGTAAAATTTATGAAAAGGATAAAAATGGAAGCTATAAAAATAAAGCTAATATATTAGCATTCGAATTATATGCATCCACAAAGGCTGGCAAAAAATACATTTTAGACCATGCTGAAAAAGGTTTTAAATTAAATGGTGTTTTTATTAAGAATTTGAATATTTCAGCTGAAGTTGAAGGAAAATCATCTAAAAATGGAGTTGATGTATCTTTTAATCCTTATAATGACAATCCATGGGCATCAGGAACAACACGTGGAGAAATTAAAAATAATAGATTGAAAATTAGTATAAGTCTTGACAATTTAGGTTCGCTTAATAAGTTATCAGAAATGGGTGAATTAAGAGACAAAATGTTATCAGGTGTTGAAACAATTGGCCATGAGACATTTACACATGCTGAAATAAAAGAAAAAGAGTTCTTAGGTTTTGGTTTTCAAAGAGAAAGTAATGACCAACACGATTACAAACTAATATCACAAACAAGTTATTTAACAAATATTATGTATGACAGTAAAACAGGATATAAGGGGTCAGAGCAATTTATTCTAAACAGTAAAGCTGTCAATATGTTAAATGAAGTTCAAAACATGAACATACACATGAATTTAGGTCAAAAAAAGTATTCACAAAAGGAGTTATTTAATAAATTTATTTCAGGAGGATTCCTATGGAAAGGTTTAAAATAATAATTTATTTTACTTTTATTTTAAGCGCTTTTTCCTGCAATAAAAGCAAACTAAAACATGGATTAATAATAAGAACATGGTCTAACAACCTAAATGACAGCATTATTGTTGAAAAAACAACAGATATTTATTATGATTTTATAATAAAAAAAAGTTACTTTTCAGATAGTATTTTTAATGAATTATATAGAATGAATAACTATTCAAAAGTATTAATTAATGGAACCAATTATCATGTATTTAAGAAAGATGAATTTTTTATTAATCCAAATTTAAAAGGCATTAAAGTTGGGATTATTGATAACCTTTATTCAACTTATGATTCAAGAGCCTATTATTTATTGGAAAGGTATGGAATTGTTACAATATTTATTCCAAAACAAAAAATGGTATTAGAATTAAAATCTATTATAATTGATAATGACACATCAATAATTGATAGTCTTAATCCGCTTCTAAATAATAAACTTAATAAACCCTAAAATAGTAAATATTTTTTCTATAATCAGAATTTTTGCTTTAGTTTTATAGGATTAAGTATTTATTTGCCAAAATAGGTACAAATCATACACTAAATATTGTTATCTAACTTCGTACCAAAGGAAATTTATAATTGCGATGAAAACAGCAACTTCCTCGCCACCTACAAAATGGTAGATAGCAGCGGTACCAAAGTGCTTAAACTCGAAAAACGTGAAATCTATGGCAGCACCCGTTTAGGGGTAATAACCCAGGAAGTACGTATTGCCGAAAATGCATCTTGGCCTAATGTAACACCTACCTATGATACCGCCAATGCGCCTTTTGTCCTTTGGAATGCGGATAGCACCTACCAGGATAGTGTGTTCATATACCCATTTGACTCGGTGGGGTATAAAATAAAAGTGAACAAATACCTTGGCTACCGAAACTATGAACTCTGCAACCACCTGGGCAATGTATTAGCAGTTATCTCCGACCGCAAATACGGCGAAGATGCAAATACCGATGGGCAACTGGAAATCTTCAAACCCAATGTGCTAAGCGAAACCGATTACTATGCTTTAGGAAGTGAAGTAAAGGAAAGAAGTGTGAGTGGGGGGTATAGATTTGGGTTTAAGGTCAAGATGAAAATATTTTAGAAAGTTTACATCACAGTTTAGGTTAAATTTTAACAAAAGTGTTGAAATTGATAAAATAGAGTTCATATGTTTGTAGAAGTTAAAGTTTATTATACAAGTGAATATTGTATTTAAAATTGTGATGAAAACGATAAATAGTCAAATATTTATGTTAATAATTGTTACATTGTCATGTCATTTATCATGCAATTTTAATAATAGTAAAAAATTTAAAGAATATAGGGCAAAAATTTATGGAAATAAAGTTATTTTCGAAAAAGATTCTTTATTTATAAAAAATAAAGTTGTCGGTTTTATTTCTAAAATATACCTATCAGACACAAATCGTATGGCATTATTAATGATAAATAATGAAATATGTTTGAATAGAAAAATTAATTTTGTTGTCTATTATCCATCTGTATTTGAGGAAAACAAAAGGATAATTGGCACTAATTGGATTAGTTCAAATAATTGTTTATCAATGAATGACACAATTATTATTAGAGATTCAATATCGAAATTCGAAAATAGCAGAGAAAGTAAATTTTCAATTATTGATTCCGTTGCCCAGCGGTTTAAGAAATTCTACTGAATGAATTTCTGTTCTAAGGTAATTGTTATAATTATTACAAACACGGCTTCAATCTATAGTATTGAAGGAAACAAAGATTGAGATTTAAAATTAGAGTTCATTTTAAAGGAAATTGAACTGTTTCTCTTCAACCAACCCCATCCTTTTAATTTTAAAAGCTTGTCCGAACCTTTTGGTAAGTATAAGAATGAGCACACCAGTGAAGATGTTTTCGTTAGACGTGCAATGGATTGCGTAGGTATTGTTCAGTATAGTAAATCTTGTAAAGCAAATCTCTTCTTTCCAGTTTAAATTAACCACCAACTACCATAAAAATCCACTTTCAATTCCAATGGAAATATTCTATCTTTGTTTTACCGATAGGGAAAAACTAACCTTTCCATTTCATTCTAAGGAAGTTTTTTCACCATCGGCATTTGAAGGAGTAAATCTCGTCAAGACTATGGTCGTTTCTCGATTAGCTCCTTCATAACGCTACGCCGTAGGCACCGACCCATTAGACAACCTCAAATATCGCTACCAACTTGGCAAAAACCAGTTGCAATTCTTTAAACTTGGTTATACTTTATGTGGGTTTATTAATTTCAAGCCTTTGATATTGGCAAAATCTTTCTCATTGTTGGTAATCAGAGTAAACCCATGAGCCAAGGCAGTTGCCGCAATAATTGCATCGGGAGTTTTGGCTTTTTTGTGTTTTCGAAGGGCTACACAGTGGGCAATTACATTGGAATTTATATCAAGAACAATGCTATCGGAAATGAAATTTTCTACATTTAACATGGTGATCTGATCAGTATTCCAGCAAAGTAGTTCAATTTGGGAAATTACTGAAATGTTGGGTGTTTCGTCTATCACACCTGTAAATTCCGATGAAATTGACCACTTCATTCCGGCGCAAATTGACCACTGATTTTGCTGGCGAAAAAAAATGGATCATGGTGTAAAAGGTCGTTATACAAAAGTAATAATTTTTAGGTTTTAAAA
>JAIBAJ010000005.1 GCA_019695265.1 Bacteroidia bacterium
AAAGGCTCCGTCTTCCAGTTCACGCGGCAAAATGGTGTGGGATAAATTACGAATATCTCTGCCTAATTCCGCCAGATAAGATTTGGCAACTAATCCATTCCCTAATTCAAGAGAATGAATAGTTCTGGCAATATCAACACCAATTTTGTCGTGCAATAATTCCGAAACCTGCCTCCTTTCCTTTATCCTTGCCAATTCTATAAAGTGTAGTGTTTCCTTTTCATCGGCTAATATCTTTTCCTGCAGCATTTTGTTTTTCCGAAAGGCTTCTATATAATCCTTTATGATTAACCATCCAAAGAACGCCATTTCGTACATAATTACAAGATTGATATTTCCTAATGACAAGGGAAAAGGAAATAAACCGGCAGCATGAAATACAATATAAAGTCCCCAGGCAATATGCGGGATAAAAGAAAAAAAAACATAAAAAGCCATTGGCTGCTTTAATTTTAAGGCCTTGATTAAAGCAACTATAAAGCCAATAATATTCATCAAGAATAAAACATAAATGGCTTTGGTGGCAGCCGATAAAAGCTGAAAATGCCCTGTAAACAATAAAAAAATGGTAAGAAAGGAAAGTCCTAAAATGACATATTGATTAGCAGTAAAAATGCGATAATTTACAGGACTAATTAATGCATGTTGAATGGTATGGGATAGGAAAGCACCCATTAATAAAAACCAGTAACAGCTGGAATAAATGCGAATTTCACTGAAATATAAAAAGCCGGGAAACACAAAATCTCGAAGGATGCCCATGTTGGTAAAAACATAAATTATTCCTGCAACTGAGTAAACCAAATAATGCCAGTACCATTTTTTTTTGGTTTTCAGGAATAAGTAGGCAATTAAAATAAGCCAAAGAATTGCAAATCCAAGAAAGGTAAAACTTAATGCTAATTCACTGTTAGAGTTTTTTTGAAGCACCTCGGAATTTGCCAAATCCATTTGAAAATCAATATGTGTCCATTGTTTTTTTACAGCTGCAAAGAGTACCACCCTTTCAGTATCCTGAATGGATGGTAAAGGAATGGCTTGTATATTGAAAAAGGCGCTGTGATTGCGGGTTCTGTCACCTAAAACGGACCAGGGTTTATTTCGGAAATAAACAGAAATGCTATCCAGATGAATATTATCAAAAATCCAAATAGTTTTGTTTCCAATTGCCAAAACATCGTATTCCAATTTGCACCAAATGGTGGAATTGATATTATATCCCATGTTTATAGCATTACCAGGTGAATAAGACTTCCAGTGTAAATCGGCCAGATTATCTATCCTATGACTTGAATTGCTATCAATGGCATAGTAGAATTCAATACCTCTTGATAATACAAAAAAAGGACCTACTAAAAAGAGAAACAGGGTTAATTTATAAGCCAATCCGACCCTCATATATCATCTTTAAAATTTCATTTGAACTGGTTGTCCGAAGTTTGCGGTGAATATTTCGCCGGTGGGTGTCGACTGTAGTTTTGCTGATATAAAGTTTGTCAGCAATTTCCTTACTTAAAAAACCATCCCGGACTAATTTCAAAATTTCACGCTCCTGCTTGGATAACTGAACCGTTTGAGCCCCTTTCAATAAGGGTTTTTCCCATTTTTTCAAATGCCCCTCATATTCGCCCCGAATCGCGGATAAAAGTATTTCGAGCTCTACTTCCTTTTTAAGAAAATAATCAACTCCGGCTCGCTGAGCTTTACCAATAATGTAAGCATCAAAATGGCCGGTTAACACAATTGTTATTGTGCTTTGACAGCTTTTTCGGTTTCTTGCCAAAAGTTCAATTCCATTTCCATCTTTTACAAAAACATCACAGATAAAAACCTGAAATTCATTTGTAGCAAGCAAATGCTCTGCCTCTTTTATTTCGTAACAAACATTGATTTCGAATTTGGGAAAATATTTTGAAATTATTTCGCTCAAACCTTCACAAAACAAAACATGATCATCACAAAGCAAAATTTTACCTGAATGATTACCGTCCATTTTCATAAGTGGTGCAAATTATATACAATTTTTTTCCTATTTCAAACATCAAGAGCAGCATAGCTACTTGATTTTTTTGACTTATTTGAACTTTTTATTTGGCTTCGATTTTCGGCCTATTGGTAAGTATACCTGTTTGATTAAATCAGGTAATGAAATGGTACAAAACCACTTTTGAATTTGGATGAAATTAATGATTAAGTAAAACTACTGACTTCCGGATTTTTGCCAACATCGGAATAGCCCCCCAGTCAACGAAAGAAGCAAGTACCCCACAGGCCTTGCTTAACATAGTGGACCAAGGGCAAGGAGCACTGCTGAAAGCGTGACCATGCTGCCCCGTGGTAAATGCTGAGTGGGAACTTAGGCCTTTACCGGTTAGTTCATTCTTAGGCATGAAAACGGGCAGGGGTGGCATGGCGCCCGCCAGATAAAAAGAAAAACTTTAATATTTCAGCCCAATTGGCAACTTTAATTCAGTTTTTAATGGCTATTTTTCGTTGTTCTTCGGCAGAAACAATGGCAGAGATTATTTTAAAAATCTGCAAATCATTTTCATCCATTTGGGTATTTGATTGGTAATAAACACCTAACCAACCCGGGGGGTGGCCGGCGAGGGGCAGGAGTTCTTCTGAGAGAGACTTATTCCATTTCAACTGGCAGGGCTTAATTTCGGATGTGGTTTGGGCATTTTCGAAAATACATTGGCAATTGCTTCCTTCCAATTTATAGCAAATGTTACAATCACTGTTATTAAGCTCGTTAGGTTCGATGGGGTTGGAATAAATTGCCTTTTGGCCTCTAACATAAACGGCCAGATCGGCCCGGAGAATTTCTTTTCCCTTTTTAAGAAAGGATTCGATGCTGCATTCCTGATTTTTCAGAAGGTTTAGAAAGCATTGAGAAATCACCTCCAGGTTATGACCATAGCTTTCCATCTTTTTTATCTGGTTTTTGATGGTTCTGCGTTTCAGCCTGTTTTTAATATTTACATACACTTGTTGGGTGAATAGGCTAAAAATTGCATCACTTTCCTTTTCGAGCGGTTCATAGATGGATGCTCCTTTTTCGGAGATACCTGCGAGGAGGAACAATTCCAGGTTGTGTTGGGGGTCGTCAATAAATTTTCCGTAGGCTTGTTTCAGGGGAAGCACACTATTTAAGGAAGCCAGGTCATTTTCGTGAAAATTGAGGAGGTTTTCTTGGCCGGTTTTTATACAGAGAGGAACCAGCCTTTCAAAAATAAGATCCGGGTCGATGGAGTCGATACCTTCGGTTCCGATCCAACTTTGGTATGAATTTTCGTCTTTGATACGGTAAATCAGGATTCCATATTCCACTTCAAACACGTCGACAATAGCTTCGGCCATTAGGTTGCAATACTCCTGATCGTCGAGGTCTTCCTGAGCTTTTTGGTTAAGGCTGTGCATCCGTTTATGGCGCACGATTTCATTATCCAGTTTATGCCTGATATTGATTAACTTTTGTTCGATGGCAAAAAATCGTGTGACACGCAACTCCAGATCACGGTAGCGGATAAGGAGTTCATCATAGGTTAGTTTTTTTTCTTTTCCTACCATAAAATTGTTGTTTTCGGTGTTGGTTATTAGTTTTTATAAAGTATGTAAAGGGCTGTGGTATAGTTGTGGTAGGTATTTTGGTTTCCGAGTCGGGCGAATTCTCCGAAGCCGTACATACCAAGCCAGGGTGGGCATTCGCCGTTTTTAAGGAAGGGGAATTGCATACGGTTTACCAATTCTTCTTTTAGGACTTTATTGAATAGGTATCTTCCTCTGGCGAGGCAATCGGCATGGAAAACGGCCACAATTTCTTTACCTTTTAGTCGTTCGCACATTTGGTTGGTCATGACTTCCATTTGTTCAAAGATCCTGTTTTCATCTCGTGCTGTTAACCAGAGTTTAGTTCCTTCGGGAATAGATTTGGCGTAATACATGGTATCACCCTCTTGTTTGGTGACAACGGATAAGATATGGTTATTGCCGTACTCTTGGGCCAGGGCGGATGGTAATTCTTCGGCCAGGGCACCGATAGGAATTGACTCACCGCAGCTTGCATTTTCATGTAAACCCAATCGGTTCAGGTAATGGCTCCAGGCAGGCTTACCATTAAGTTCCAGAATTTTATTTCCATGGGATTTGGTAACAATTAAGGGCTCACCAACAGCTACAAAGCCGTGGGTTGCCTGAGTTTCAACGCCCAGTTCTGGGTCAGAAAACCCAACGAGGTAGGCTGCGTTGGTATAAACTTTCCCATCAAAGGATTGATAGCTTATAACACCTTTCATATTATCGGAAGAAGTAGCACCAAAAATAGAAACCTCATTTCCGAAGACTTCAATCAAAGCCCGCAAACATTCGCTATTATTAATATCTATGCCTGAAGCGAGGAAATACAAAATTCTAACTCCGGGGTCTTCGGCTTTTAGTTTGGAAGCCATTTCGAGACACTTCTCATAGGAATTATGACTATAAATACCATCGACACCAGCCACTTTAGGTGCTTCGCCTGTTACAGCCATAATAGCGATATCTTTCATAGATTCGCTCACTCCTTCACGACCAACGATACCGCAACAGGAAGAGGCAACAATTTTTGCATTGGGAGCTAATTCATGGGCCTGATCGACTAATTCCTGAAAATTATGCCCGATTGATGCATGAATTATCACCAAAGTACAATCAGAAAAATGGTCACCTAAGGCCGATTCCATACATTCAGTAATGCCTCGTTTGGCATTAACAGCTCGAATACTTGAAGAAAAAAATTTATTCATTTAGATTATTTTAAATGTCAATACAGAATTAATTATCACATTTCGAATCTTTGATTCGTGCAAACATACACAAACATTTTAATTATAAATAAGAACATAGTCATGTTAATCAAGTCATTCGACGAATATTGCCAACTTGAAATCCAAACCACCAAGAAAAAACTAATCTTTATCTAAAAATAAAACAGGCTTATTTTAAAACCTAAAACAGAAAAATTACCAAAAATATATCTCAAAACAAGACCAGGTCTGACAAAACAGAACGACCAATGAAAACACAAACAAGAAGGACTTAAAAAAACAGAATGGGACATCTTCGATTAACAGCAAAAATTAATCGATAGAAAATCGCTATAGGATGCTAAATTAACCTAGAGCAAAAAATGAACCATGAACTTTTGATTTTTATTACCAATCGTAACAAATAATAATAAGAGAAAATAAAAAGCTTCAACCATCCTATTACCTATTAGTAATTCAATTAATCAAGACCAATAAATCAATACAAGATGAATAAACAAGCAGTAAACAGATGATGCTATTTAGAAGCATTCTAAACAAAATATATAAAACACAGGTTTAATCCTTATAGGATGCTAATTTTCCTAATTCCTCCAATCTTACCGATAATAGCCGAACCCAAAAAGACATCTTGAGGTGAAAAAATTTTATGACAAACCAAGGGGTAAAATCTAACGATATTATGAATCTCCAATTTGAAACCGGATTGAATTTTTCCGCCCACCGATTCAAGAACCAAAAAATGGCCATTTTTCAAATTTTGCAAGAGTAGGGACTTGGATGAAGGGAACTCAAGGATGAATTTTTGACCTTCTTTAAGGTCTTCCAAGTCAAGGAATGAGATTTCATCAGGACTATTGTTCGGCCCTTGCTCCTGGTAACAAAACTCATCCCATGACGGGTAACCCAAAAGCCGAGAAAGCTGATCAAGCGTGTACAGATGTGGTCTGGCAGAAGGTGAACTAAAGCCAAAAAGGCGTTTAAGAGTGCTTGAACTAATATTACAATTATAATTCTCCCTTAAATCTTTTGAGAGAAAATCACAATCTTTAGGATACCGCAAAGGGTACCCAACTCGGGATTCAATAAGTTTTTTAAGTTTTTCAATAATCATGGCAGGAGGCGAACATATTATAAAAAAAAAATTGAATGCTAACAGCTAAAAAAAGAATTTTTTGAATTTTTTGCCTGTGCCTACAAGACTGATTTTAAACTCTCTTTGCTTAAAAATAATACTCGATAAAGGTATTACTTTATTTTAAAATTCTTTTTACCGGAAGAAAAACAAAACCGAAAATTGGAAAAACCCTTTACCATTACCATGGTTTAAACAATTTCAAACTGAAAACAACATAACAACATAATTTTCAATGTATTATGAACAAATGTCGAACATAGAAAATGTTGCCACTCATATCGATGAGCTGCATGCAATTTCGACGAATGGTCCGTATTATGATATAATTTCCATATTATATTTAAACCCGAAAGAGCTTCTATTTTCATCAATTAGTTTTGTGGCAGGAGTACTTATTGCCGGCTTGCTTTTTTTTGTTTTAAACTGGATTTTACAACCCAGTTTAAAAATCCAACGACCATGTGTGGTATTAAAAGAAGGATTATTAGATAAAATAATTGTGCCAATTGTAAACAAATCTCTATACTATTCTTTAAAAAATATTAAAATTGAGGGATATATATTATATGAAAATCAAAAATTTGATTTAAAATTAGATAACAATTTTATTAAATCTATAAAATCATTAAGTACGGATGAATATCAATATATAATAAATGTTGAAGGTATAATTGAATATAAAAACAGGAATAGTGACATATCTACATCACTAAAAGATTATTCATATATAATTAATTCTCCAAACTCAATTTTAAGAATAATAGTATATTGTGAGCATAGTTTAAGTGGTCTTAAACGAATTATTAAAAAGAATTATCGTAGAATTTTATATAATTATCAGGAAGTTTAATTATGGATTTCCACAAACTATTATTTAGACAATACAAAAAGTATAATTTATCGGAAAATAACACACCTCCGGATTTTATTTCGGAGGTAAATAAAACCTATAATTCATTTGAAGAAAGAATACGGTTATTAGAAAATATTCTGGAGGTTAATCAAAAGGAGTTACTGAGAACGAACTCAGAATTAAAACGAGTACTGCTTGAACAAGAGCTCGAAATTGACAGGAACATCCATGAAATAAGAACTTCAAGGAATAACCTGGAAGAATCAAAAACTCAATTGCTAGCTGTTTTTTCAGCCATTGATTCCGTTGTAATATCAACCAATGAAAGTGGAATTATAAAATTCGTAAGTCCTTCAATTAAAAAGCAGTTCGGACTGGAAATTCATCAAGTTGTAGGCCTAGACATTACTTCATTAGCAAGAAGAATTGGGTTAGCAATTAATCCATTTGAAACACTAAAAAATGATCAAAGTCTCGAATTTACTTCAGAAAGTGGTGAAAAGCATTTCCAATTACGCTTAAATACCGATAATCCGGAAAGTAAAAACCTGGTTTACTCCATCATGGACATTACAAGTGACAAAAACTTACGCTTACAAGTTGAAGGGCAAAAGGAATTCTATGAAAGTATACTGGAGAATATACCGGCTGATGTTGCACTATTTACAAAGGACCATCGGTATATTTATTTGAACTCTAAAGCCGTTAAGAATCCCGAATTAAGGCAATTAATAATTGGAAAAACGGATTTTGAATACTTTCAGGCTACAAATCGCAGCGTTGAGAAAGCCATTGAAAGAGAAGCAATTTTTCAGGAGGCCATACAAAAGAGAAGCTATGTTGAATTTGATGACCGACTGGTAGATGCAAATGGGAAACAAAAGACACTAAAACGTCGCTTTACCCCTTTCTTAAAACCGGAATATCAGGAAGATTATGTGATGGGGTTCGGTATTGACGTTACAGAATTGTATGAGATACAAGCCCATTTGAAGGAAAATGAACAAAAAATAAAAGAACTGAACAACAGTTTGGAACAAAAGGTTATTGAAAGGACCCGGGAATTGCAGATTGCCAATAAGGAAATGGAATCCTTTTCCTATTCCGTTTCACATGACTTAAAATCACCACTTCGGGCTATTCAGGGGTATGCCAACATTTTAAATGAAGAATACAAACAATTCATTGATACAGAAGGGCACCGCTTTTTGGAAGAAGTAATAAAAAATGCGGATCGAATGACCCATTTAATTGATTCTCTTTTGTCCTTTTCACGATTAGGTAAAAAAGAAGTACATAAGGTAATTTTCAGTTTAGACGAATTGGTAAGTTCAATGGTGGAGGAGGAAAAGCCATTTCCCAACCCAAATTCAGTTTTACAAATTGAACCCTTAGGAAATGCTTATGCAGACCCGGATTTATTGAGACAGGTATTGACAAATTTGATCAGCAATGCATTAAAATATTCATCCAAGAAAGAAAAACCAACAGTCGAAATCAAGAGCATTGCGAATGGCGATGAACTTGAAGTTATTGTAAAAGACAATGGGGCCGGTTTCAATATGGATTATTACGATAAATTATTCGGTGTATTTCAACGCCTGCACTCCGACAAAGAGTTTCAAGGCACAGGTGTTGGACTGGCACTTACCCAAAAAATTATTACCAAACACGGAGGAAGAATCTGGGCAACATCCGAGCCCGGAAATGGCGCCGTATTTCATTTTACACTACCTCAAAAACAACAACAATGAATCAAATTGAAACCATAGATATTCTGCTAGTAGAAGATAATTTTAATGATGCAGAACTGGCACTAAGAGTTTTGAAAAAAAACTTTCCATCCAGAAAATTAGTTCACCTAGAAGATGGTGAACAAGTGCTTGATTATTTTAATCTTAGACAGAATCAACCAAATACCTACCACCATTCCATACTACCGAAAGTAATTTTACTTGATTTAAAGATGCCCAAAATCGATGGACTTCAGGTTTTGGAAATCCTTAAAAAAGATAATGAATTAAAGAAAATTCCAATTGTTGTATTAACCTCATCCAAAGAAGACCCGGACCTCAAACGCTGCTATGAACTTGGTGTTAACTCCTATATTGTTAAACCCGTTGAATTTAAAGAATTTATGCAAATTATTTCTCAAATAGGCGTGTATTGGGTAAACTATAACCAAAAGCCAAATTAAGAATTATGAAGGTATTGCATATTGAAGATAACGAATCTGATTCCTTTTTCATAAAACGTTTGCTCGCTGTACACTTTAGTGATTTGGATTACAAACTTGTTGAAGACCTGGATGAATTTAAAACAAGTCTTAATGATTTCCAACCCGATGTTGTTATTTCCGATCATAAATTAAAGGGATTTACCTCCAAAGAAGTTTATGTTGCTTTTAAAGACAGCTGGCAAAAATGTCCATTTATACTGGTTACCAATGCTATATCGGAGGAGTTTGCGGTAGAAACCTTGCGTAACGGAGTAGACGATTATATTCTAAAGGACCGTTTGGAACGTTTACCAAAATCCATTGAAAATCTATTAGCAAAATACCAATGGGTTGCAGAAAAAGATGAATATATCAAGCAAATTATTGAAAGTGAAATTCGGTACAAGGATTTACTTCATTCTACTTCGGAGTTAATTCACAGTGCCGATGAAAATGGCAATATTCTATTTGTGAACGAAAGTTGGAAACGAGTATTAGGCTATACATTAAGGGAGGTGTTAGCAAAGAACATCTTTGACTTTCTTGAAAACAACTCGAAAATTTCTTGCCTTAGCAAATTTCAGCGCATCATGAAGGGGGAAAAGGTCGAAAATATGAGATTAAAGATGATTTCCAAGGATGGATCGGTGAAAATTTTGGAAGGAATGGGAGTGCCACGCTTGCTTGGAAATAACGTTATTGGATCCCATGCATTTTTTAAAGACGTCACCGAAAAAGAAAATATTCAGTCTGAACTGGAAAAAAGTGAAAAGCGCTATGCCCTGGCCATTGATGCAACTGCCGATGGAATAATTGATTTCAATATCAAGGAAAATAGTTTTTACTTGTCGGTTCATAGTTTTGACATATTAAATCAAAACAACAGACAAATCTCACTTTCGAATTTGTCAGAAATTATTCCGCCTTCCTTTTACCAATGGATTAAAGGTCTTTTGGAATCCGATAATAATTTACAAAAAAAATTAAGTTTCGATCAGGATATACAATTAAACATAAATTCGGACAAATGGATTAACATCAAAGCCGGATTTAACCCTTCAGACTTTCGAATAAATGGCTCTATAAGGGACATTACGGACAAAAAAATTCAGGAAATCGAAATTCAAAACCTGAATAAAGAACTTGAACAAAAGGTTGAAATAAGAACCTTGGAATTAAAATCCGCCATTAAGTTATTAACCCATAAAAACAAGGAAATTCAGGATAGTATTGTTTATGCAAAACGAATCCACAATGCCTTATTAACCATTCCGGTAGACTTTAGTGAACTATTTCCTAATTCATTTATAATCAACCAGCCTAAAGAGCTTATTGGTGGGGATTTTGCTTGGTATCAACAATTAGATGATTGTAAATTTGTTGCTGCAGTAGATTGCACCGGACATGGTGTTCCCGGTGCCTTATTGTCGGTTGTGGCCACCATTCTTTTGGATGAAGCTGTAATTAAACAAAAAATTATCAACCCGTCCGAGATTCTGGGCTTTGTTAACAATCGACTAAACATCCTATTCAGAAACTCAGCCGAAGTTATTTCGGATGGTATGGATATTGCCCTCTGTACTATCTGTGAAAAGGAAAATCTGGTGCTATTTTCTGGTGCTCAAAGACCCATTTATCAGGAATCGAACGGGGTTATTACCAAGCGATTAGGAGATAAAATTTCGTTGGGCCAAACTGAAACACAAAAATCATTTGCAGTGCAGGAAATAAAGTATTTGCCCGGTGATATGTTGTATTTGTTTTCAGATGGAATAACCAGTCAGTTTGGTGGTCCGGAAGGCAAAAAAATCAGGAGGCAACAGTTTATGGAAGAGCTGGAAAGTATTTCAGGCAAACCAAACAAGCAAGAATTAATAACGGATTTTTTTGAGAAATGGAAAGGCGATATGGAACAAACTGATGATGTGCTCATTCTGGGTATAAAACTTAACAAAGCGGTAATATGATAGGAGTAGTGTCTTTGTCGATGGTTAACAAGCATGAACCGTTTACATTCACCCCTATCTATCATTTGTGGAAAATACACCCCTAATCTTTGGCATTGTAATCAGTGTCGAATGAAATAGCCGTTTCAATATTACACATTTTCCTTGCCAAAATGCTATATTGTCATGGCTGATTTTTCCAGAAATTTCCATGTAAAGTCCTTAATTATCAAGCGAAAATACATTCCCTCGCAACCCATTTTAAACCATTCGGCAGCTTACTTGGCCGAATTCATTTCCATCAACGACTATTCATTCTTCTAATCACACTAGCTATTACCACTTGGTCAGTCTGACTATTTTGGAAAAATGAATTCCTCTGCAATTTTGCAAAATTTCTCCCGACCAGCAATACCACTAATTTCGAATACCACCACTTAATAAAGCCTTTGGCAAATTCCTTTAGGTATTTGTTATTGGTTTCACCGACCCCTAATTTTTAACTTAATCATTTCTTGAAATGGTAGCATTTGAACCAAGTTATGAAAGCACTAGAAAGCTTAGCCAGTAATTCTAACCTCACCGCAACGACTCGATTAACAAGTTTGAATTTAAACCTATTATTCCAATGATATTTGAAATAGTCCAAAACCTATTTTGAAAATTATCGTAGTAAACGCCTATGCAAAAGCTGTTTAGGCCAATTATTGCCATGTAAAATTGGACAATTAAAGATAAAACAAACATTTTCGCATCTTTACCACATGAACCTTTTAACGCTGCTATTCCAACTTGATTTATCCCAATCCATTGAGGAAAATTAGGAATACCTGGTGTTGCGGAGATTTCAATTGCTGCGAAAGCTATTAGAAAGCACCATGCTAATTACCTGCACCGCCACGTATAGCTTGCACCCGGGTTAGGGATTGCAGTGGAAATCCTTTTTGTCGAGGTTACGAGCAAAAAGATTGGAACGGAAAGCCCGACCCGTTAGGGGAACCCCCAAAAAAAACAGGATTAAACCTTATTCGGAAATAAGATAAACAGCCAAACTAGCAGATTTTGAAACTTAAACCAAGAGTATATAAACGATATACCTCTACCCTTACTGATTAGTGGCTTTTAGGGTGCATCATGGCACCTGTTCCATTGGTTATGCTACTTGTTCACCTTTATTCCATTTCCAATTCATAAATCCCATTCGTTACCCGTTAGAAATAACCGATTGAAACAGGGTTTAAAGTATATTCGCACGGCAATGAAAAGTAAGCTGCTTATTCTGCTTTTGGGTTTGGTTTGGGCGAATATGCTCCACGGTCAAACCTATTCTAATTTGTCGCTGGCAGCAGGTGGCCATTGGGGATTTTTACTCTATCACCATAAAAATATGCGAGGTATGGCAACTTCGCACATTAAGGCCATGGAACTGGAACTGGGCTTTCGCTGCGATGGGAAAAAAAATTGGCATCATTTGTATCGTTTTCCTCAGTATGGAGCCAGTCTAACCATTTTTAACCTGGGTAGTCCGGATTACCTGGGAACTGGTATTGCTTTGTATCCATTTATTAAATTTCCATTGGCCGGTGGCAAATTTTATCAGTTGCATTTTAGAACCGGAGCCGGTTTAGGATATGTGGAAAAAATTTTTGAAATAAACCAAAACAACAAAGCCACTGCCATAGGCTCTCATTTAAATGCCTATATCAATTTACGCCTAAGCAGCTACATACGTCTTTACAAAAGCTTGGTTCTTGACTTCGGATTAGGCTTATCCCATTTTTCGAACGGTGGTAGCAAGAAACCTAATCGGGGGATTAATGTTCCAACGGTGAATTTAAGTTTGGTATATGAAGTAGGACATGGAAAGGAAGTAAAGAAAGATACCAGCCGGTATATTTTTCAAAAGCATAGAGTGTTTATGATACTCAGCGGTGGATTTGCCCAGCTTTCTAAACCTGGGGGAAGTACGTATGGCGCTGCCTCCCTGCAAACTTTTTATGATTTTAGACCAACCGTTAAATCCAGCTTTGGTGCAGGTTTGGATTTAATGTATTTCGAAGGCAACCGGGAAAAATTCCGCCGCGATTCGGTTCAGGTAGGCAGTCCCCTGGAGAATATTCAGGTGGGTGGAAAGGTGTTTTATCAATTTAACATGCACCGCTTGATGGTTCCGATTGAGTTTGGTTTTTATGCCTATTCTAAAAACAAATCGGTTGGTTTCATGTATCATCGAATTGGATTACGATACCAGGTTAGTAAGCACCTGCTGTTTAACCTTACACTAAAAACCCATTTTGCAGTTGCTGAATACATTGAATGGGGATTGGGCTGGAAATTTTAAAGTGTTCGACCATGCTTTTTTGTTTCTTTGTGCATGGTTGAAGCGGTTTTATACGATATGGATGGGCTTATTGCCGATACCGAACCATTGTGGCAAGAGTCGGAAATAAAAGTTTTTAATGCAATTGGGGTTCCCTTAACTCGCGAACTTTGCCGCCAGGTAATGGGTCAACGCTTAGACGAAGTTGTAAAGTACTGGTATCAGCAATTTCCCTGGGATGGAAAGGACTTAAAAGCAGTGGAGAATGAGGTAATAGAGGAATTGCTTTGGTTAATTGAAACCAGGGCTGAATTATTACCCGGGGTTGCCAATTCATTGGAGTGGGTAGAAAAAATGGGATTGAAACGAGCTGTAGCTTCTTCCTCTTCCCTTCGTATTATTCAACAACTGCTTAAAAAGGTGGGAATACGTTCCAAGTTCGAAACCATTTGTTCGGCTGAATTTGAGCCTTATGGCAAACCTCACCCCGGTATTTTTTTAACTGCAGCCAAACAACTTGGGGTTTTACCTTCCAACTGTTTGGTATTGGAAGATAGTGTAAATGGCGTTATTGCAGGTAAAGCAGCCCGAATGAAGGTGTTTGCTGTTCCTGACCGTGAAATGGCAGCCGACCCCAGGTTTTGCCTTGCTGATGCTATTCTCCAAAATTTGAATCAATTGGAAGAAACAGCTAGCCGGCTTTATGGGATTCGTCCTTCTTAGCTTGGTTGCCCAAACTTTTTTCAGCATTTTGTCTTTGCTTTTTCCGAACAGCATACATTACTCCTGCAATAAAAGTAAACACAAACAGGTACCAATTCCGTTCTATACCTGTTCGGGAGGATTCATAGGTTCCTAAAATCAAGCATCCGATGGCTACTATGACCCACATGATTTCACTAATTCGCATCAATTTTAACATGGCTTTTGGTTTTTGTTTGGAATCATTCTTTTACAGCTATGGTTCCTTTGATGTTTTTTATTCGGTATTTGGTAAATTCTTGGTTAGACTCTAGTCCATCACCGTATAAAATTTCGTCCTTGGTAGTAATGGTAACAAACTCGTTGGTATAAATTCGTTTGGTTTGTTCTTCCCAAATGAGGTGTTCGGTTTTTAAGGTTTCTCCCTTGTTATTCACCACCACCACATTAATTCTGGCTTCCATTTTACCCTTTCCTTCATAGTTTACAGCATATCCGGAGGTCATTTCGGTCTCCGGTTTACCATCGGGACCTAAAAAACTAACATGGACCCCCTTGGGTAAAACTTTCCGGGCATTAAATCCGGGGTAAGTATAAATAACAGGCGATTCCAGTTTCATCGTTACTTTTCCAGAATCGGTGTGGGTAATCGTAATATTTCGGGCTATTTCAGATGGTTCATCGCTGCGTCGGGCAATTTTATTTACTTCATCCATACGGTTCTTGCATGCACTTAACAAGAGCAGGCAAGCAGTAAGTAAACGCCAAGGCATTGCTTTAATCAAATTTACGCTTTTTGAACCAAAGGTCATTGATGGTAACATTCAAATACACCTTGGCAAAACGTTCTCTTATGCCTAATTGGTTCATGCTACCTCGTTCTGAAAGGTCCAATCCAATGTTTAGGATGGAAGGAGGAATGGTTTTAAAAGGTGGTTTTAGTCGAATACCTAAGCCTAAGGTTACTCCATATTGTGCCACACTGATTCCATTAACCATGGTATTGTTAAAAGAATAATAAGCTCCAATACGGTAGGAAGTCGCATATAAAAGGACTTTACCTAAATTGGGATCATTGTATTTGGAAATGTCCGGTGTATATTCAGCACCAAAAGAATACCGGGTATAATCGCGTAAGTTGCCTTGGTAACTGGATGATACTTTGGACCAGCTTTGAGTATAATAATCAAAGGCAAATTGGTATTTTCCTTTGTTTACAAAACTAATACCGCCACCATAAGCCATCGGCAATTCGATGCTGGATTTGTTATTGCGTTCGTATAGGATGGTATCTCTTACCACTTCCAATTGGTCGGAGGTGAGTCGGTAATTGAAAAGGTAATGGGTGTGAGCATTGTTAAGTCTGGAAGCTAGTTCAAAAATTCCACCCAGTTTGATGGAGGTATTCGTTCCTACCGGAATTTCACCCAAAATCCCTCCTTTAAACTGAAATCCGGTGAAATTATCCAGCACCTGATTGGTTATTTTAAGAAGCGACGAATCTAAATTAGGAATAAAGACCTGGTTTCGATCTAAATCACCCCAAATGTAAGAGGCACTTACTCCGATGGAAATACATTTCCAAGGTCGAACTCCAAAAGAAAGGAAAGCTGAATTTCCGCCTCCGGTTCCTTTAAATACGGTGGTGTCTTTCGAAGTGGTATCTGAAGTAACTATGTTATATCCTACCCTGCTCAAAGCCTTGTAACCAAATGCCATTCCCATCACATTGCTGGGTGTGTTATTCAATCGTTTTTTAGAGATTAGATTAAAACCTATAGCAAAATAGTCCAAATTAGCTTGAAACTGGGTATTGGATGCCGAAGGATTAGCAATATTATACCACTTAAAACTGGTACCCAAATCAATGGCAGAATGCATGTAACCGATGGAAGACAAGGCAGCCGGGTTTGCAAAATTAATGGAACGGTTAGGTTCAGCACCATCGTTGTTTTGACTGAGTGTTGTTCCACCCATACCTATGTTCCTAGCTTGTCCCGGATAATCAATTTCTCCAATTCCATACCTGGTAAGTGGAGATAAGCTTCCATTCTGGGCCATAATATTTCCACTACTCAAAAGCATGAATACGGCCAACCACAAATAGGGTTGAACATTAAAGCTTATTGAAGTTGGATGTTTAGGCAATTCCTTGTTTATTTCCTGCATTGTAATCTAAAATGGCATTCAAGCCTTGTAGCACTAAATTGGGCGATGCAAAGATGGGAACTTTAAGTCGTTTTTCAAAAATTGTGGAGTCCCCGCCGGTCAATACTGTGTTAATTTTTCCAAACTGCTTTTCAAACAAGGAAATGGTCCCTAAAATTTCTTGTTCTATTCCTTGAACTACCCCCAAAACAATGGCTGACTCGGTGCTGTTACCATAAATGGCATTAAAATCTTTGAAGCCAAGCAAAGGAAGTTGGTCTGTATATCGGTTCAAGGCTTGAAAACGCATGGTCATTCCGGGTGAAATGTTACCTCCCAAATACCTTCCATCCCGATCAACAAAATCAAATTTGATGCATGTTCCCATATCAATTACCAAGGAATTTTGGTTTGGAAACAAACTCCAAGCCCCAACCGTACCGGCCAACCTGTCTAAACCCAAGGTTTGGGGTGTGGAATAAGTATTCACTAAAGGGGTTTGGGTTAGGTGGGAAAAATGTATCCAAACCGGGGCTTGTTTTACCCATTCATCCAATTCCAACCAAGGCTTTTTAACCGACGATACCAAAATAGCTTCCGACGTTTGAAACGGGGAAAGATCCAGGAGCAAATCTTCCAGGTTAGGACTCTCGGTTCGGCCTTGTCTTTTTAACTGACCATCTTCAAATACCGCCCATTTGGTAAAGGTATTGCCTCGGTCTATAATTAGATTAGCCATGCTGAAAGGGAAGAATATTTCAAAAAAAATCCCCACCAAAACGGCAGGGATTTTTGAATAGTTCTTGTTGGATTAGTAACGGTAGTATTCTGGTTTGTAAGGACCTGCAACAGTTACTCCAATGTAGGAAGCTTGTTCTTCGCTCAATTCTTCCAATTGTACTCCAATTTTAGAAAGGTGCAAACGAGCTACTTTTTCATCCAAATGTTTTGGAAGGGTGTAAACTTTGTTCTCGTAGGCAGAACCGTTTGTCCACAACTCCAACTGAGCTAAAGTTTGGTTTGAAAAGGAGTTACTCATAACAAAGGAAGGGTGACCGGTAGCACAACCTAAATTTACCAAACGACCTTCAGCCAAGATGATAATATCCTTACCATCCACGTTGTACAAGTCAACTTGAGGCTTAATGGTATCTTTAGTAGATCCATAATTGTCGTTTAACCAAGCCATATCAATTTCAATGTCGAAGTGGCCAATGTTACAAACGATGGTTTTATCCTTCATAGAACGGAAATGTTTCTCGGTAATAATGTCCTTATTTCCGGTAGCAGTAACAACGATATCCGCCTCTTTAACGGCATCAATCATGCGTTTAACTTCGAATCCGTCCATAGCCGCTTGCAAGGCACAAATTGGGTCAATCTCGGTTACGATAACACGAGCCCCTGAACCGCGCAATGATTCCGCTGAACCTTTTCCTACGTCACCGTATCCGGCAACAACAGCCACTTTACCGGCCATCATTACATCGGTTGCACGACGAATAGCATCTACCAAGGATTCTTTACAACCATATTTGTTATCAAATTTAGATTTGGTAACGCTGTCGTTTACGTTGATGGCAGGAATTGGTAAAGTTCCATTTTTCATACGCTCATACAAACGGTGAACGCCGGTAGTGGTTTCTTCGCTCAAACCTTTGATATCCTTAATCAACTCCGGATATTTGTCTAATACCATGTTGGTTAAGTCTCCACCATCATCTAAAATCATGTTCAAACTTTTTCCGCCTTTAAAAGCAAATAAAGTTTGTTCAATGCACCAATCAAATTCTTCGGCAGTTTGACCTTTCCATGCATAAACCGGAATTCCGGCAGCAGCTATTGCCGCAGCAGCATGATCCTGAGTTGAAAAAATGTTACATGACGACCAGGTTACATCGGCACCTAATTCTACTAAGGTTTCAATTAATACCGCAGTTTGAATAGTCATGTGTAAGCAACCTGCAATACGAGCACCGGTCAATGGTTTTTTAGGACCGTATTCTGCACGAATAGCCATTAATCCTGGCATTTCAGCTTCGGCTAAACGGATCTCTTTACGACCCCAGGCAGCTAAGCTAATGTCTTTTACTTTGTAAGGAAGCACTTCTGTTTGTGTTAATGTTGACATAAAAAATAATTTGTTGTTGTTGTTGTTTTCTGGGCGGCAAAGATACTAATAAAATTTTGACAAAAATTAAAGGATTTCTTCTCTTAACTTTTTAAAGTAATTCGCAGCTTTCAGCATTCTTGAACCATACCACGAAAACATTTCTCCATCCACTAAAACCACCTTGGATTGCTTAAATCTCTCCTGATATTGCCTTACATGCTTAATTCCAAACGGATAAGGTTCAGAGGATAAAAAAATAAAATCCGGCTTCAAATCATGTATCGCTTCTAAACTTAATTCCGGATACCGTCGCAAATGACTCAAACTATTTCTAAATCCGGCCCTTCTCATACAATCGTTGATGTAAGTTTCATTGCCCGCCCCCATCATAGGCTTGTCCCAAATTAGATAAACCGAACTATGATTTGTAGTCCCGGGCAATTGCTCCATTGAACGTGCTATCTTGCTTACCAGTTCTCCGGCCTCCCCGGTTTTGCCGGTTAGTTGTCCAACCTGTTGTATCATTGCCAATCCCGATTCCACCGTGTTAATGTCTGTTACCCAAACCGGAAAAGATTGAGACAATTCCAGTATGTCTTCTTCCTTATTCTCTTCCTTGTTCGCTAAAATTAAATCAGGATTCAATTGTGCAATTACATCTAATTTGAGCTGTTTAGTGCCTCCAACTAATTTCTTGTTGCTTAGTAAATGCCGGGGATGAATACAAAATTTCGTGATGCCAACCAATTCCTGCTCCAACCCCAAATCAACCAATAGTTCAGTTTGAGATGGAACTAAACTAACAATTCGTTTTGGCGGCTTGCTCAGGTTTATTGTTCGACCCAATTGGTCAGTAAACTCCATAAAGCAAAAATAGTCAGTTATTCCATGGAAAGTGCGGATACAATGGCTGTTTTAACCAGACTATCAAAATTGGTTAAATAGGGTTTGCTAATACACATTCAATCGATTCATTATAAGCCATTTAAATAATTATTTGAATCACATTGGTGCAAGATTTTGAATTAGATTTTCTAGATTTCCTTGCATCCATATTTTTTGAAGATTACTTTGGATTGTTAGTCAGAAATACAGCATCTGCTTCGTTGCCTGCGGTTCGCATTATTTAAGTATACAGCTTCACCTTGGCGCCTTGCATCTACTGCATTTCTGACTTTTTCAGCAGATCCTAAATAATTATCAATCGGATGAGTGATTTTTATTATACCCTAAGCAAGCCCCTAGGCAGAAGCAAAGCGGTATCAATTAATTTTAACCTTAAACAAACAGCTATTCCGGTGAATTGGTAGGTTAGTTTTACTAAGTTTCTATTCCATTCTCAATCATCCTATCTAAATCTAACAACCAAGTTAATTGCCCAAGCTTCAAACTTCGTTCAGGAAAGAAATGGACAAAAGATTACCACTGAAATTTTGATAATCAAAATCTCCCCCCCCCCTCAATAAATTTTAAAGAGAAATTGCAATTAAATGCCTTGAGGAACAAAATCCTCTCTAAGAATATTTATCCTCTTAATCCCTCCCACTTTACCAATAACAGTTGACCCTAGCGGAGTTCCTTCAGGACAGAAAATTTTATGACAAACCAAAGGAAAACATTTTACAATGTTTTTAATCTCTAACGTGAATCCTGCTTTAATTTTAGCACTTATAATGGATTCCAAAACCAAAAAAGTACTATTGTTTAGGTATTCCAAAAGAAGCTTTTTCTCAGGTAAAAATTCAAGGATTAACTTTTGACCTTCCCTTAGTTCATTCAAATTGAGAAAGCAAATTTCATTCGGATTGCAACTTCCAACCTCCTGACCTTCTTGGCAAAAGTTATCCCATGAGGTATAACCCAAAACATTAGATAGAAGATCCAAAGTATAAAGATGCGGTTTGGCTGAGGGAGTGCTAAATCCAAAAAGACGTTTAAGGGTACTGGAACTTATATTACAGTTGTATCCCTCCCTTAAATCCTTGGAAATAGTTTCGCAGTCCTTTGGATACCGTATGGTGTATCCCAATTTCAGTTCAATGTTTTTTTTAAGCCTTTTGATGTTCATGGTAGAAGGCGATTTTAGTATATTTTTTTGTTGTTTATAATTTAACGACCTAAAAGAACTTTATGACCTTTTTGATTTTTTTGATAGATTGATAGAAAAAGAAAATAGAATCTCTTTGTACCAAATCCGGGGGGGCAAATGTGTAATATTTTCAACCAAAATACTCAAATTATCGACCAACTATCATTTTGCCATATTCCACTTGACAGTATTGGTCTTAAATTAAATTTTTTGCATGGTCAAAAAGAGTTAGTGTCATTTTTACACTTAGTTCAATCCAACAAAGCTCTCTCCGAGGGTCAAAATCAACAAAAAAATATAATTAAAGAGTTTGTTATCAATCACTTAAACTCAATTAGCGACTTTTCATTACTGGACTCCGGGCTTATTTCATCGGAGATCTTACCCTTTCTTTTAGTGGGCTCTCCTCTTTTACTTTTTCTATTATTATTATTAAAATTTAGACCAAAAATTTTAATTCAAAAACCTTACCTCGTTTTAGGAGAAAGTTCAATTGACCACCTATGCATTTCCATAGTAAACCTTTCCAAACAGCAAGATTCAATTGGCATAAAAACCGAAGCTGAAATAATCAATGATAATATTACCTATCGCCTAATCCTTGAAGAAGATGGAATGGAGATACAATCTATGAGGAAAAGAAAAGTTGGAATTTTAAACATGATTGTCCGAAAAATTGATTTTGCACCAATTGATTTAAGGCCTAAACCCGTTTACCTAAAAGACCTATCTCTATTACTAAATTCTCCAAATACCATTTTAAAAATCAAAGTTATAGCAAAACACAAAATGTCAGGTATATGTCTATCAATTGAAAAAAAATATAGAAAAATAATTCACAATTACTACGAAATATAAAATACAAATAATTTTAATTATAGTTTAATATTTAATATAAATCATCAAATATAAATCAATTAACAAAACAAATTAATAAGAGAATAAATCCATATACCCAAACCTTCATAATAAGCTGTAAAAAATAAATAACCCAATGCCAAGTTAGGCAAAACCAACTAAAAATCCTTAACTTCCTATAACCTATGCAAAAACATCATTCTACTTAAATCCCCGTGACCTTAAACCCAGAATAATTCACCAAATAACCTTATAACCTAGTAATTTCCATTAACATGCTTTTTGCTAAATAATCAGCACCGCTGTTACATAACGCTCTCCATATGGCTCAAATGATAGAATCGTTATTACACCTTTCAAAACTAGAAATAGGTAGGCTTAATATAAAATTGGTCGATTTGCATCAGTTGGCACTTCAGGTTTTAGAAGAAAACAAACCTTATCCCAATCCAAATTTGCATTGCACAATAGATAGTTTGCCACCAATTAATACAGATCCAATCTTACTGCATCATGTTCTATTTAAGCTGATAGAAAACGCAATAAAATTCTCTTCCAAAAGAGAATATCCAAAAATTAAAATTTCAAGTTTTCTTTCAAGCGCTGAAATACGAATTTCAATCAAAGACAATGGTGTTGGATTTGATATGGCTGAATATGATAAACTCTTTGGCACTTTCAAACGACTTCAATCCGGTAACGAATATCAAGGAGATGGCTTAGGACTCGTCTATTGCAAAAATGCCATTTCCAAATTGGGAGGTCGAATATGGGCTCAATCAATACTAGAAGAAGGTTCTGAATTTTCTTTCACTTTACCATACTCCTGCATACCTTCCAGTAATTAAAAATAAATAATTCAAACAACACTAAACCAATATAAATTTTTACGTTATCTAAATATGAGGATTTTACATATCGAAGACGATGCCAGCGACGCCCTTTTCATTCAAAGAAAACTCGCAAGTACATATACTCATTTAGAATACCTTCGAGTACAATCATTAGAAGAACTCAAAACTTCAATCCCATCTTTTGAACCAGACGTAATACTATCCGACCATCAATTAAATGGCTTTACCTCTAAAGAAATTTTTCAAATTTTCAAAGACTCTTGGCACAATTGCCCTTTTATACTAATTACAGATACCGTTTCAGAAGACTTCGCTGCCGAAGCACTAAGAAATGGGATAGATGACTATATTGTAAAAAATCGTATTGACCGTTTACCAAAAGTTATTGATACTTTACTTCTTAAAAACCAACTCTTAAAAGAGAGAGATGAATACATCAATCAAATTATTGAAAGCGAAACCAGATACCGCGACTTATTGTATTCAACCACCGAACTAATCCATAGCGCTGATTTACAAGGTAACCTGAATTTTGTAAACCAATCATGGAAACGCTTTCTTGGATACTCCAGTTCCGAAGTCATCAACCGAAACATCTTCGAATTTATTGCAGATTCTTCCAAAAGATCCTGCGAAATCAAATTCCAACGATTAATGAAAGGCGAAAAAGTGGAAGATATGAAACTAGAAATGATTGCCAAAGACGGCCAATTGAGAAAAATGGAAGGATTAGCCGTCCCTCGTTACATTGGGAATTATCTTATTGGATCTCATGCCTTTTTAAAGGATATTACCGAAAAAGAAGAAATCCAAAGCAAACTTATTGAAAGCGAAAAACGATACGCACTTGCAATTGCTGCAACTTCAGATGGTATCATTGACCTTAATATTAAAAACAAACAATTTTACCTTTCAAACCATTGCTTTGAAATACTTGATCTAGCTCCCCAACCCATCTCAATCTCTAACCTTCATTCCATCGTACCTTCCGGGTTCTATCTCTGGGTGAAAAACCTGGTAAAAAACAATGGAAAAAAATTGAAAAATTCACTTTTCGATCAAGATATTGAAATTTTCTCCAACCCATCAAAATGGGTAAATATTAAAGCAATCTTCAACCATAAAGATTGCCGAATTAATGGCTCAATCCGGAATATTACCGAAAAAAAAATCCAAGAAATAAAAATTCAAAACTTTAATAAAAATCTGGAAATTCGGGTAGATCTTAAAACTAAAGAGCTTAAAAAGGCTATATCTTTACTAACCAGCCGCAATAAAGAAATACAAGACAGTATTCATTACGCAAAAAGAATTCACGATGCCTTAACTTCCCATCCCAGAAACTTGGATGAAATATTTCCAAATTCCTTTATTCTTAACCTCCCCAAAGATGTAATTGGCGGCGACTTTGCTTGGTTTCAACAGGTGGGCAATACCAAGTTTATTGCAGCAGCCGATTGCACAGGCCATGGTGTTCCTGGTGCCTTGCTTTCGGTGGTTGCAACCATTCTTCTTGATGAGGCAGTTCTTAAACAAGAAATAAACAATCCTTCCAAAATCCTTGAATTCGTAAATAAACGCCTTTTAAACCTACTTAATAACACTGAAGATCTATTGTCGGATGGCCTTGACATCGCCCTTTGTGCAATCAATCCCAATTGCAGGAAAATCCTATTCTCAGGAGCAAATCGACCCATTTATTTCAAAACCAACAACCAAATTACAGTCCTTCATGGCGATAAAATATCGCTTGGCGAACCCGAAAAAAACCATGTATTTTCACTTCAAACTATTTCTTACATGCCTAATGACCAGCTCTTTATGCATTCAGATGGAATTACCAGTCAATTTGGAGGAAAATTCGGAAAAAAATTAAAACGACAACACTTACTGAACGAATTAGAATTTGATATGCCGATGCCTCAGAAATACCGTTTTATTCGTGAACTATTTGATGAATGGAAAGGTGACTTGGAACAAACTGACGATGTGTTGGTAATCGGTATCACTTTGCCTTCAACTTAGTTTTTTAAGTATTTGGCGGGCCCATTCGCACAACAATTTCACTTCGTCCGATAGTTCGTAAGGCTCATGGCCGGGCTATCGCCGCTACTCCTCACCCGAAAGTATTCGGGTTGCGGGGTAGCATGCTCTATCCCTGCCCGAACGGAACCTCTACCTTTGGGTATATTGTTCTTGGCATTTATCTTAAAAAGGTCTGTTTCAAATCTCCTGCCAATACTTTGTTCTCAACCTCTATTTACATTAATGATGTTCGGGTATAAAGTTAGAAATGCAAAATGATAAACTAACATGGCCAATCCCCTTTCTATATACTCCAAGTCAGGTTCAATGTAAATACCGCATTGCTAACTAACAAACCTGTTATACCAATCAATTGGGCTTAAAACGGGAATATTAAACCCTGCCAATCCCCTTGATTTCATTGGGTTTACCCAAACCGGGAACCTAATTTTAATACAATCCAAAAAAAAAATTATTCCATCCGTTATGGAATCCGTCCAACTAGGCATCTAAATACTGAAACCAAAACCTTCTTTATCATGCAACGATTTGGAAAATCCTTCTTGCCCATTGGCCTATTCGTTTTGGCAGTGGCACTTATTCTGGCTTTAAATGCCAATTCTATCTTTAATCCAACTTCCATTCGACACCTGTTTCCGGCAGTTGAAAATGAATTGATTCGAACCTTGAGGGAAAAACTCAATCGTTTGAATCAAACTCATCCGGAAGACCGCCTTTACCTGCAAACAGATAAAACATTTTATAGTCCGGGCGAAACCATCTGGTTCTCCGCCTTCCTTCGAAAAGGATCCGACTTTAGTGCTTCCGATAAAAGTGAAGTGATCCACCTTGAATTTTTAAACCCTGCAGGTGCAGTAGCAAAAAAACTGGATCTTATTGCTATCAACGGCCAAAGCCGTGGCGATTTGCTTATTGAAGAAGAACTACCCGGCGGCATCTATACCCTCAAAGCTTTTTCCAATTGGATGAAAAACGACTCCTCTTTTTTCGAAAAGAAAATTACGGTTCAGGAATTGGTTCTTCCTCGACTCAAAATGAAACTAGATTTCGAACGAGAAGGATTTGCCCCCGGCGAAGAAGTAGTTGCTAAACTTATCCTTGAATCCAACGAAAATAAAGCCCTGTCTAATCACTCCTTCCGGTTTAGCGTTTCGCTCGGTGGCAAAGAATTCATGAACAACCTATCCTCTACCGGAAACAATGGGGAAATGTTCATTCGCTTTCATTTGCCCGCTAAACTAAAAACCGGAGATGGTTTGCTCCTAGTCTCCCTCGACTACGAAGGCCAATCAGAAAGCATTAGCCGAAGCATACCTATTGTCCTGAACCAAGTAAAACTGGAACTATTTCCAGAAGGTGGTGACCTTATCCAAAACCTCGAAAGCCGTGTGGCCTTCCGGGCCAGAAACCATCGAGGAAAACCCACCGATATTAAAGGTAGGGTGGTTGACCAAAACGGTAAGGAAATCACCTCTTTCACCAGTTTTGCCAAAGGTTTGGGACATTTTAACCTTATTCCTGAACCCGGTAGAACTTATTTTGCCCAAATTACCTCGCCGGCATGCGATGACCGGGTAGAATTGCCTTCCGCTTTGTCTCAAGGTTTTGTTTTAAAAACCGGGGAGGCCCAAAACCTGGATCTTCCTATCCAAATCCTAAGTACCATTCCAACCAAAGCATCCCTCGTGGCTACCGTAAGAGGAAAAATATATTGGGCAACTGAAGTAGCTCTTGCCTCCGGAAACAACCAGGTTATCATGCCCCTTGATCAATTCCCGATGGGGGTTGCTCAAATAACCTTGTTCGATGCAAATGGAATTGAACGTTGTGAACGCCTGGCCTTTGTTAACCGCGACAAACAGCTTCGCCTGCATATACAAACCGATAAGGAAAAATACCTCCCCCGTGAAAAAGTGAAAATGACCATCTCCACTACCGACGCTAGTGGACTACCGGTTGCCTCCCAACTGGGTATATCGGTGGTAAACGACCAATTGCTCGCTTTCGCCGACGACAAACAACAGCATTTGCTGGCATCACTCTGCCTTCAATATGATATTAAAGAACCCATTGAAGAGCCTAATTTCTTCTTCGATACCAAAGAATCAAAAAGCCTTCGTGCCTTGGATTACCTCCTTCTAACCAGCGGTTGGAGGCGATTCTCGTGGAAAGAAATTAGAACTGAAACAGTTCCTCAATTTGGGTTTGAAGGGGAAAAAGCAGAAATCTATGGTAAAATCTTGGATGCTTATACCGGTAAACCCATTCAGGCCGCCTTTGTAAAACTGGTAGGAACTAAAACCACTACCCGAAGCGATGAAAATGGAACCTTCCGAATCAAAAAAGCCGATATCTCCTCCTTTAACCAGCTTGAAATACGAATGACTGATTACCAGGTGCTTACTGCAAACCTTACCCATCTGAACGACCAGGGTGTTTTGTACCTGAACTCAAATCGCCCTGTTGCTTTAATTAAAATGGTTGAAGCATGTGCTAATGTACCTATGGCTTTGGTAAAGCAGGATGAAGTAGATGCAGGTTTTGCAGATTTTAACTGGGATGTGGTAGAGGAAAAGCAATTAGCCAAAGTTCCAAATAAAGAAAGACAACCCGCCAGGGCTAAACCAGCACCTAAAAGAGCACAAGCCGATTCAATAATTTTCCGAAAAGGGGATGCTCTGGCCAAAAATAAAGCTAAAAAGGAATTTCAAAACGAGGATATGAAGGACATGGGAAAATGGTTCTTACCGCAAGAGGAGCCACCTATTCCTCAACAACCGGAATCCCACTTTGTCAGGGCCCGCCAATTCCCGGTTTCCAAACCCGAACCGCTTCAACCATCCGATGTAAGAACCGATTTCCGTTCCACCCTTTTCTTCGATGGTATGCTTGAAACCGACCGAAGCGGCAAAAAAACAATCGAATTCTATACCTCCGATGAAATCACTTCCTTCCGGATTACCGCCGAAGGTATCGGCGAAAACGGATTGCCCGGACGAACCGAACAAACCTTATTCACCCAGCTACCTCTCAGCATTTCAGCCAAAATCCCCACTAGCTGCATCCTGGGCGATGTGGTAGCTATCCCGGTTACCATTAAAAACAATTCCAACACCGGCTTGTCAGGCAAACTCAGCATTTCTGCACCCAAAGGCTTTAACATAAAGCATGAACCGGCCCTGACGCAAACCCTTGACGCAAACCAAGCCAAAACAATTTACCTTAACTACGAAGTAAGCGGCACCGCACAAACCGATAGCATCCGAATCTCCTTCCACTCTGCCTCCCATAGCGACCAACTTTGCCAAGCCATAAAAACCGAAGCCAAAGGTTTCCCAATGAGCTTAGCTTTCTCCGGCAAACAACTGGAAGCTGAACACGAGTTCGCCCTCTCCAACATCGTTTCGGGTAGCTTGCAAGTAAACCTCACCGCCTTCCCTTCCGTTGTTTCTGACCTGATGAAAGGGGTGGAAAGCATCCTCAACGAACCTTCCGGATGCTTCGAACAAACCAGTATGAGCAGCTACCCCAATGCCATGGTGCTCGATTACCTGAAAACCATTGATTCCCACGACGAAAAAATCCTTCAACGTGCAAACCAATTGCTCGACCAAGGCTATAAACGCCTCATCAGCTTCGAAACCAAACAAAAAGGCTACGAATGGTTTGGCTCCTCTCCCGGCCACGAAGCCCTTACCGCTTACGGACTTATGCAATTTAACGACATGAAAAATGTGTATGCCTCGGTCGATAACAGCATGGTTGACCGTACTGCAAATTGGCTCCTGGCTAAACGCAACGGTAAAGGTGGTTTTATGCGCAATGCCCAGGCACTCGATCAATTTGGCGCCGCAGACCAGGATATTACCGACGCCTACATCGTGTACGCCCTGTCCGAAGCAGGCTTCGCCAACCAACTAAAACTCGAATACCAAAAAAATGTAGAACATGCCATCACCTCCAAAGACCCTTACCTCATGGGTATGATGACCATGGCTGCCGTACAATCCAACGACCGTACCAATGCCGATAAACTCGCTAAATTGCTTGTTAACTCCCAGGAAAAAGACGGTAGCTGGAATGCAAAAAAACACAGCATCACCCGTAGCGGCGGATTAGGCCTGCGCATCGAAACTACTTCCCTAGCAATCATGGCACTTCTCGCCTACGACCAAGGCTTCAACGGCGAAATAAACAAAGCCGTGGAGTTTCTTATCAATAACCGAAATGCCTACGGTGGTTACGGAAGCAGCCAGGCAACCATACTTTCTCTAAAAGCGCTTACCCAATACGCCAAATTCAATAAAAAAGCCGGCGAAGACGGTACCATCGAACTCTTTGCCGACGGCCGCAAAATCGCCGAACAAGCCTATACCAAAAATACCAAAGATCCTATCCAATTCAAAAATCTGGAAAAGGAAATTAAACAAGGTAAAACCAAGTTTAAAATCAAGTACAAAGGTGTAAAAAATGCCTTGCCATATTCTCTCGCAATTACCTACCACTCCTCGCTTCCGGCCAGTAGCGACCAATGTGTTATCGGTATCGAAACATCCCTCGATGCCAAACAAATTTCCATGGGGCAAACCTGTCGTATGCACATCGAGTTGAGTAATCTTACCAACCAGGGTCAACCCAGTACCATGGCTATTATTGGTCTGCCAGCCGGTTTGTCGGCTCAACCCTGGCAATTAAAAGAGCTGATGGAAAAGCAAAGCTTCGACTACTATGAAATAAAAGGAAATAAGCTGTTTTTATACTATCGCCAAATGAAACCTAACGAGTCAAAATCCTTTAACCTAGACCTAAAAACCGAATTTCCCGGCACATTTTTGGCCCCGGCTTCCTCGGCGTATTTGTACTACACACCCGAGTTCAAATGCTGGAAAGCCCTAACTCCCATCACCATCATTCAATAGCTGTCGTGCGGTTGGTAAAGGGGGCATTCGAAAGGATGTTCCCCTTTTTTGTTTTTTGAAAACAATCGTTCATCCCCTGAAGAATCTCCTGCCCCGTTATCGCCCATAGTTTGCCGTAAAGGTGAATTGGTATTTCATTTTTTTATGGGTCGGCAAAGCTATTTGGCTCTACCGGGTTTAGCTTAATTTCTGTTTGCTTTCAAATAATCGGCATCAATTGCAGTCCCAGCCCTAGCTTCTTTTTCCCAATTCTTGCTAATTCTGTTTCCCGATTTAAAAAAAACTGGAATTTAGCCCCAAGTGTATGCTCGCTTTTCCATGGAAGAATTACTCCTAACCCAAACCGATAAAGAAAGCCGTTACCGGGAACTTTTACCCCAAATACAACACCTAATTGAGCCCGAAACCAACCTGGTGGCTAACCTAGCCAATGTGGCAGCAGCTCTTCACCAAGCTTTTCCTAATTGGTGGACCGGTTGGTACCTGGTTCACGATAACCAATTGGTGCTAGGACCCTTTCAAGGGCCAATTGCTTGCACCCGAATTAATTTCGGAAAAGGTGTTTGCGGCTCTGCCTGGAAACGTGGCGAAACCATCCTGGTTCCCAATGTAGATGAATTCCCCGGCCACATTGCTTGTAGCAGCTTGAGCAAATCGGAAATAGTGGTTCCTGTTTTTAAAAACAACCGGGTGGTTGCTGTGCTGGATGTTGACAGTGCCGAACTAGCTGCCTACGACCACATCGACGCCCTTTGGCTCGAAAAAATAGGCGAGCTAATAGCATCCAAATTTCCGGAATGAGAAACAGCATAAGCATTTTTCTTAGGCTAAGGTTTAAACAAGGCCTCCGCGAATTGCAAGCCACCGGAGGCTTGGGAATAATCTTAGCTTTGGTTTTAACCCTTGGTGGATTTTATTGGTACACTCAAAAATTACAAGAGGCCTGGCATTATGCCCTACTTCCGGGCTTAATATTGCTTTCCTTGCATTTTTCTCGTTCCGACCACCGCTTTCTTCAAATCAATTTTCATCCATTCAAATGTAAAATTTTACTTGCGGAATACCTCTTACTTTCACTACCGTTTGCCATAATTAACTTGGTTTATTACCTACCCGGGGCGTTAATTTTGCTTGTCTTAGCCGGTTTACTCCCTTTTATACCGCCACTCCCCAACCTTCGCACCCGATTTCACTTGCCCGGTATGCAATGGGTTCCAAATGCCTTTTTCGAATGGAAATCCGGATTAAGGCAAAACCCCATTTCTTGGTTATTGGTTTTGGTCGTACCCTTTCTGATGGTGGTACATCCTGCCTTTCCTATACTTGCCTGGGTTCTGGAACTATTAATCCTTACCTCCTTGTACAAAGAATGTGAAGATTGGCGCATGGTTCAACTGGACTATCAAAGTCCTTCCGCCTTGGTTTTTAAAAAATTCCTGCTTCATTTCTCCACTATTCTGGTTGTAAACCTTCCTTCCTTGCTTTTGTTTTCAATCCTTAACTCCGAGTATTACTGGGTTAGTTTAGTATTTACGGCCTTGTTGGCCTTTAACCTGTTTTATGGCTTGGTTTGCAAGTATGCCTTTTATCAACCCAATCGGGTGCAATCGCCTAATCAAATTTGGGTAAGCATCGGATTAATTTCCCTTTTGTTTCCACCGTTTTTGCCTTTACCTTTTATCATGTCCATTCGGTTCTACCGAAAAACCCTTTCCAACCTACAAATCTATTTCGATGCTTAGTGTGCAATCTTTACAGTTTGCTTATGGCGAACATACAGTATTAAAAGGCATTAACCTGGAATTAGAAACCGGGAAAATTCATGGAATTGCCGGATTAAACGGAAGTGGAAAAACAACCCTCCTTCAGTTAATTTACGGCTTACTTACACCCGATTCGGGAGAGGTTCAATTTCAAGGCCAACCGGTATCAAAAAACATCACCTCCTTTTTAGAAGCATCCAACTACTTCTACCACCGCCTAACCACCCGCGAAACCTTGGAATTATTTGCCATAGGAAATACAGGATTTGATGCAGCACCATGGTTAAACCTGTTTTCTTTAACCGGCGAAGAATTTACCGAAGACCTTTCCACCGGGATGCGCAAAAAACTAGCTATTTTAGCGGTACTAGCCCAACACAAAACCTTGCTGCTTTTAGATGAACCCTTCAATGGTTTAGATTTGGAAAGCGTTATGGTATTTAATCTGATTTTGGGCGAATTGCGCAAACAAGGAAAAACCATCCTAATTACTTCCCACATTTTAGACACCCTTATTGACAATTGCGATACCATCCATACCTGTTCAGATGGGGTTATTCTGCAATCGTATACACCGGAAGAATACGGCAAAATGAAGCAAGATTTTATAACCCAGGTTCAGGGTCAGGTAAAACACGACTTGGAAATTGTTTTTGGATCCGGAGCAGGCCGGTAGCTATACATTATTATACAGCAAAAAAAGGAAGCCTTGCACCAATAGGATTCAAATAATTGCTTAAATAACTAATAATGGATAGATTGGGTGTATTTCGGCAGACCCTACTTAGTTGAAAAATCGCCTTGGCCTTTCGTTGCAAAGGAGACATTCGGTAAAAAAATAAAGATCAAAATAGTCCGAGGTGTTTCACTTTTTCAAGAATATCCGGTGGCAACAGATGAGCTTCGGCCTGAGGATGAACCATATACCATTTATTAGAAACCACTTCCAGGCATTTAAAACGTTTGCGCATCAGGGCCCCTTTTCGAAAAATTCTGGGTGGCATTCCGAACAATTCCCCTTGGTTGACCATTTCAACGGTGCGAACAATTTTGGCATCATACCGCATCAAAACGGCATGCAGGGTATCGTCGTTGCAACTGCTTGCGCTCGGATTCTGGAGATAAAGTTGAAAGGCTTGCAACACATCGTCGGGGAAAATTTCGGTGTTAAGGAAAGGTTTTGACACCTCGGCGAAGGCTTTTTTCCACTGTTCTCCATGAGGTAAAACCTTGTTTTTGTGTTTTTCCCAGGTAAGGAGGTGTGCAATTTCGTGCAAAAGTGTAATTAAAAATTGGTAGGAATTTAGATTGCCATTTACTGAAATTCGGTGGTAATTTGCTTTGCCAAAAGGCGAACGGTAATCGCCATATTTAGTGGTTCGCGGATTAGTAATTAGCAGACTGAAGCCATGTTTCTCTTGCAGGAGGATAATCAAGTCCAATGCGGGTTCTGGAACATGTTTTATTAATATTTTCCGACTGTTTTCTTTCCAATCCATGGAGGTAAATCAACAAAGTTAGGTTCCACAAAATAAATGCAACAAAGTGGCGTTTACCACAGCGATGAGGACGGGCAAAATTCATAAAATTGTATTAGAAATGAAATTTTTCCATGTGAAATTTTTCCACAAACTCCGATACATTGAAAGGAAATTGTATTATTGCCGTCCTTTTTTAAATCTGCTTTAACTTTAATCTAAATTTTAAAAAAAATGGCTAACGCTGCAACTCCACAAAAGAAAGGTTCATTCAGCTCAATTTTTTCAACGCTGGTTATTCCTTTGGCTGTATTAACAGGTATTTTAATTTACATGTTTGTGATGGGAAATCCGTCCAACTTTGAGGACAATGATCCTACTAAACATCCGGTTCCAGATGGAGTTGGTCACGTTTTGGGATTGATTTACAAAGGTGGTACCATCGTACCGATTTTGTTATCTTTGATTTTGATGAACATAACTTTTTCTATTGAGCGTTTTATTGCGATTGCTTTAGCGGGAGGTAAACAATCATCTGAAGCATTTGTACACAAAGTAAAATCTTTGTTACACGGTGGACAAATTGATCAAGCCATTGCTGCATGTGATTTGCAAAAAGGTTCTTTGGCCAATGTTATTAAATCCAGCTTGCTTCGTTACAAAGAAGTAGAGAAAGATACCACCATGGACAAAGAGCAAAAAGTAACGGCTATTAAGCAAGAGGTTGAAGAAGCAACTTCATTGGAATTGCCGGGATTAGAGAAAAACTTAAGCATCATTGCTACGATGGCATCGGTATCAACTCTTATCGCTCTTTTGGGAACGGTATTAGGTATGATTCGTGCGTTCTCGGCTCTGGCAACTGCAGGTTCTCCTGACTCAGTAGCTCTTGCAAATGGTATCTCTGAGGCCCTTATCAATACGGCTCTTGGTATTGCCAATTCGGCTGTAGCGATTATTATGTACAACGTATTTACCAGTAAAATCGACGTTATTACTTATACCATCGACGAGGCAGGTTTCAGCATTGTACAAACATTTGAAGCTTCGCACAACAAGTAATTGTTTACCGGCCATCCGCAGCGGTGGCCGGCCATTTTTCCAATTAATTACTTATAAACCTTTGAAGAAAGGGTTTTAAACCAAGCAAAAATGCCAAAAGTAAAAGTACCTCGTAAGAGCACTTCGGTGGACATGACAGCGATGACGGACGTAGCGTTCCTGCTATTGACCTTCTTCATGTTGGCCACCAAGTTTAAGCCCGACGAGCCCATCATTGTGGATACCCCATCTTCAGTCTCCGAAATCGTACTTCCTGAACAGGATGTAATGATACTTTCGGTAGATGGAAATGGTAGGGTATTCTTTGGGATCGACGGACAATACAACCGGGAAGGACTTATCCAAAAAATGGCAGCACAACGCGGAGTAAGTTTTACTCCGGAGGAAATTAAACAGTTTTCTCTTGTGGACCAATTTGGAGTTCCATTTAATCAGCTAAAACAATACTTGGCTTTGAATGCCGATCAACGTTCTAAATTCAATAAAACTAGTCCGGGTATCCCAATGGATTCCCTTAACAATGAATTGGGCGATTGGATTTGGCAAGCCAGGTTAACCAATAACAATATCCGTGTAGCAATTAAAGGCGATATGGACACCCAATATCCTGTTATCAAACGCATCATTGAAGTAGTGCAGGATAAGAAAGTGAACCGTTTCAACTTTATTACCAGCATGGAAGCTGATCCACGTAAAACCGGAAGCGAATAAAATTTTAGAGATTTTGTTACGTTGATTTATGGAAATCAATTTCAACAAGCATCTCAAGTAAAAATAGTTTAATAACATTTAAAATCTAAATCCCATGGCAGAAATAGACGGCGGCGGCGGTGGTCACAAGAAAGGTGGCAAACCCCGTGGCAAGAAAATGAGCACCCGGGTGGACTTTACGCCCATGGTGGACCTTGGATTTCTTCTGATTACGTTTTTTATGCTTACCACTTCCATGAGTAAGCCTAAAACAATGGAGATTAACATGCCGGTAAAACCGGATAAACCATTGACAGAAGAAGAAACAACCAAATTTCCAAAAGATAGGGCCTTAACCTTGATTCTTGGTCCCCAAGGAAATATTTTCTATTATTCCGGTTTACCTGATAATCTTACCTTTGAAACAACCAACTTTGGAAAAGATGGAATCCGTAAGGTTCTATTGGAAAAGAACAGAAAGATTCATGATGCTTGTACAACCTTGAGGAAAGATTTCCAGGAAGGTAAAATCAATGAAGAGGAATACAAAAAAGGTATCAAAGAAGCAAAAGGTGATAAATCCGGTCCACTGGTTTTAATTAAACCTTCCGATAAATCGATTTACAAAAACATGATTGACATTCTCGATGAAATGCAGATCTGTGATATTGGGGTTTTTGCAGTGGTTGAGTTAAATGATATTGAAAAACAAGCTGTTGATGCAGCAGTACCAACTCAAAATTAAGCACCATGGCATCAAAAAATTCAATATTTTCCGACAACTGGGTTGATATCGTCTTTGAAGACCGCAACCAGGCTTACGGTGCTTATGAAATCCGTAAGAAAAATGGTAAAATTACAGGCCTAGCCTTACTTTTAGCCATCTTGTTCTTCACTTTTGTAGTGAGCTTGCCTGTTATTATTCGGGTTATCTCCGGCATTATTCCTGAAAAGCAGGATTTAAAAATGACCGAGGTTACTACCCTGGAAGAGCCACCACCCTTGGATAAAGAAGAACCACCACCACCACCGGCCGAACCACCACCTCCCCTTAAATCCACTGTACAATTTACCCCTCCGGTAATTGTTGAAGAAGTTCCTGAAGAAGAAACTCCTCCCACACAGGAAGAAATGAAGGAAGTGGATGCCGGAACTACCACTCAGGAAGGTGATGAAACCGGGGTTGATTTGAGCCTCTTGGAAACAGGGAAAGGCAATGAAGTAGTAGAAGAACCGGCACCTGTAGAAACCTTTAAAATCGTTGAACAACCACCGGTATTTCCAGGCGGTGATGCAGAATTGATGAAATACATCATGAAGTCAATTAAGTATCCTCCAATCGCTAAAGAAAATGGAATTACAGGTACCGTGTACGTAGAATTTGTGGTTGACCAAAATGGTGAAGTTGTTGATGTTCGCGTAGCACGTGGTGCCCAATCCAAAGACTTGGATACCGAAGCTGTACGTGTAATTAAATCACTTCCTAAATGGACTCCCGGTCGCCAAACCGGTAAAGCGGTTAGGGTGCAGTTTACCTTACCTATCCGTTTCGTACTTAACTAATTCGTAACTGATATCGAGAAAAGCCTCCGAACTTCGGGGGCTTTTTTCTTTTAATCAAACTCGTTACCTTCGCCTCTGTGAATACACGTTTGCTTCTTGGTATTGTTTTGCTCTGTTGTAGCCTTACAGCAAGTGCCCAGGAATTGTTTCTGCCACTTAATCACCAACTGTATTACCGTACCGAAGAATACCTAAACCTGATAAACGATAGTTCTAAGCAATTTTTTACTGCAATCAAACCCTATCGAATAGCAGATATGAATCGGGTAATGGATACCGATTCCATCCTGAGACGACGGTATAAACAATCCCGATTCGGTAAAACTTTTATCGGCCGTAAATTGCTTCACAAACATCTTTTGCAATTGGATTCTGCCAAGTTCAGTTTGGCGGTTTCTCCCTTGGTTAACTTGCAATATGGAAAGGATCTGGCGGTTAATCCTGCTCAAACCTATACCATCAACACTCGAGGATTGATGGTGCAAGGTACCATAGGAAAAACGGTTGCTTTCTACGCTGCTTATCTCGAAACCCAGTCTCAACTGTTCCCTTACCTGGCCGATTATGTTAAAAAATACCAGGTGGTTCCTAATTTTGGACGATACAAGCCTTTTAAAACCAATGGTTACGATTATGGTATAGCCTCCGGATATGTGAGTTGGTCTCCTATTCCCAAACTAAATATCCAGTTTGGAAATGACAAGAACTTCATAGGAGAAGGTTACCGCTCCTTTTTATTAAGTGACAATTCATTTAACTACCCCTTCTTAAAATTTACTGCCAACCTTTGGAAGCTCAAATATTATGTATTAATGGCCCAATTGCAAGATGGAATTACACAAGCCGATCCTCAACAACCCTTTGCAAAAAAATTCTTAAGTGTTCATTACCTGGGTTTCAATTTGGGAAAGCGTATTCAGATAGGAATTTTTGAAGGAACCATTTGGGAAGGAAAGAGTTTAGCCAAAGTCAGTTACAACTTCGCTAATCCAATCCTGTTTTCTTCTTGGGCACAAAATGGATTGGCTGGTCGAAACAATACCAATTTAGGCTTAAATGTAAAATTAAAGGTATTTAACCGTACCCATCTGTATGGTCAGTTTATGTTGGATGATTTAGGCGGTAGTACCCAACAAGATACGATACCAAGCTCTCCCAAATTTGCTTTTCAGGGCGGCTTAAAAATGTATGACTTCCTCTTTATTCGCAATTTCTTCTGGCAGGTAGAATTTAATCAATGTGCTCCGTATACCTATTCCTCCAATCGGGCAGGCAATGTTTGGAGCCATTACAATCAAAGTTTGACTCATCCGACAGGGGCAAATTTTAGAGAAGTGCTCAGCTTTTTATCTTATCGCTATGGCCGATTCTGGGTGGAAGCCAAAGGTTTATATTGCCAATATGGTAGAGATAGTATTGCCGGAATTAGTTTTGGACGTAGCATTTTTGATGGAGACCAGGGTGGAAAAGTTGGAAAGGCTTGGTTTCAAGGACAAAAGGCAAGTCTGGCCTATGCCGATTTCAGAATTGGATTTATTATTAATCCGGCCTATAACCTTAACATTCAAGTTGGAATTAATAACCGCTGGGAAAGCTATGGCTCTACAAATTCCAAAATCCAGTATTTCTATGCAGGCATTCAAACCAGCTTGTATAACCTGGTACAGGATTTCTGATTAAAATTATTTGTTAATTCGCTGCACTCCTTTTATAGCAAGACATTCAGCGCATATTTTTAGCAAAAATCGTATGGGTTTTAACAGCATGAAATAAAGTTTGGCACGCGAATTGGCTAAGTCATTTCAAAACTTAGAAATCATGAAACGATTTAGACTTTTAGCATTGGTTACCATCCTTACCGGAATACTTAGTTGGTGTCAGGTTGAAAAAACTCAAGCTCAATACAGCATCAATTTTCAAGTGTTTTATGACCAATTATCACCTTATGGCTATTGGATGCCTCACCCAAGTTATGGGTATGTTTGGATGCCACAGGCCGGACAAAACTTTAGACCCTATTATTCAGAAGGATATTGGATGTATACCGAAACCGGATGGTTCTGGAATTCAAATTATAACTGGGGTTGGGCAACCTTCCACTATGGTAGCTGGACCTACGACAACTATTACGGTTGGTTATGGATTCCAGGTTATGATTGGGCTCCGGCTTGGGTAGCCTGGGGAAGCTATGGTGGCAATTATGGTTGGGCACCCATGGGTCCTAATTATGGATACGCAACCAATTATTGTCCTCCGGTAAACTACTGGTGTTTTGTTCCTACACGTTATATCGGACAAAGACATTGGCATAACCACCACCACTATGTAGGAAATGGAAACTCCATCTATATGGGCAACAATGTTACTGTTAACAATGTAACCAACATTACCATTCTTAACAACAACTACTATAACAACAATACTAACAACACCTATTATGGTCACCGTTCAACACCGGTTGGACCTCCAAAAATGGAAGTGGAAAGAGCTAGTGGAGCTCGTATCAACACAGTTAGTGTAAGGGAAAGTACCCAACCCGGTCGTAGCAATGTTTCTCAAAACCAGGTGAGTATCTATAGACCAACCGTTGCCAAAGCCCCAACCCAAACTCGCCCAAGCAGTGTGGTAAATTACCAAGGTAGCCGCAGTGCTACTCCGGGTAGCATAGGAGTAAGAGAAGCTAACCAACAAAATACCCTTGCTTTACCTGCACAATCCAGAACTCAACAACCGGTTCAAGGTGCAGCTCCACAAGGAAGAATGGAAAATAACTACCAACGTCCTCAAAACACCCAAAACCTGGAAAGATCGAATGTGCAAGAAACACGTAAACCAAGCAACTCCAGAAATGCGGGTTACCAGGCTCCAAGCACTGTTCAAAGACAACAACCAAGCCAAGCGGTAAGAACCGAACAGCCAAGGACTCAACCGGGAAGAAGCGGTGCTACCAAAATGCAAACAGCAACACCAACCGAACCAACCGGAGGTAGAACCAACAACACCAAAGTTAAAAGGTAAACCCCGGACATATATAACCGAAAGCGGGAACTGTGTTAAAACGCAGTTCCCGCTTTTATTACCAATGTTATTTAATACCGAATGGACATTATGTTTAGTCCAATTTTATGTATTAATTTTATTCTTAAATTTTATTGAAAAAAAATTGGACTCTACCTTAGGTCCAATAGGCATAATTTATACCGATTGCAAATCTGTAATAGTCAAAAGATACGATTGATAAAGAATAGAATGGTTGAGGTTGCGCCTCGGGCAACGATAGAGGCAAGTAGCCCACAGGCTCACGCGGCGCTAGCCAAGTGGGCCGAGGACTACAGCCGATAGCGTGACCCGAACGCCTGTGCAGGGTGGTTATAAATTTGCAAAATGGTAGTTAGGCGGAGGGGGCCCGCATACTAGGAATTTTAAAAAATAAACAATCCTTACCAAAGACTTAAGCGGAATAACCTAGTCAAGCTATGAACCCGGCTTTTGTTGACTTGGATAGGACTACCCGGTGGGTTAAGGAAAAAGACTCTTTCGAATTAAAAACTATAAGTAATACCTAAGGTAGGAAGGATAGGCAATTGGTTCACACGTTTGTACCGAATTCGATCGAAATAAAAGATGTTTTCCCGGTTATACAAGTTGGTGCAACCCAAGGTAATACCAAGTTGGGAGTCGTTTTTGAAGACAAAGCGACGTTTAATGTTAAAGTCTAATCGGTGGTACCAAGGAAGTCTTTTAGTATTTAATTCCCCGTAAAGTATACCCATTGAACCATTGGAGGTATTGAAATTGGTATTGATGCCGTTGCCGGAGTTCAAATTTTCAAAATAACCCTGAGTAGGAGTTGTTGGAAAACCTGAACCCAGGTTCCAGCGAAAATCGATTTCCCAGGCCAGATCTTTACCAAAGTTATAGGAAGTAACAAAGTTTACGTTGTGTCTGCGGTCGAAAAAGGGGTTGTAATCGGTACGGAATTCATCGCTTCGTGTAACACGGCTTAGGCTATAACCTAACCAAACATACAAGCGTTTATACTCGTATTTGAATAATACGTCTAAACCATAGGCCTTACCGGTTTCAATGATAAAGTCTTTTTTCAATACATCCGGTTCGTCAGCATATACTTCGGTATCGTCAAATTGTTTGTCACGGTTTAAACTGGTAAGTTGGGTAAAGAGTTTGTAATAGCCTTCGATATTTAAGCTAACTCGTTCACCCAGATCAACTTCAAATCCGAAAATGTTGTGAATAGCTTTTTGCAGCCTTGATTTAATTTCTCTTCCTCTGTATTCGGAGGGCAAGTTATCACTACCGCTTAAGAAGCCATAAAACAAATTCACTACATCTCTATCGCTGTTGGCGCTGATTAAGTTTTGAGAATAAAAGCCGCCTGCATATTTAACCCTTAACCAATCGGTGATATTGTATTTGGCGCTAAGTCTGGGTTCCAAAGAAGCATTTCCGAGGGAGGCATAATAATGGAAACGGAAACTTGGGTCTAAAACCAGTTTACGAATATTGATTCTGTATTTAACAAAGGCTGCAATTTCGGTGGTACTTTCCTTTTGCTGAATGAAACGGTTTGCCGGAGTGAAATAGTTGAAATCGGTATTAAATCCTACCACTTCCAAGCCATATTTAATTTCGCTAGCCCGTTTAATTTGGGTAAAATTCAAACCTACATTAAATCCACTTATTTGGCTGGATCGATTTTGCAGGGTGGTTTCTGTTAGGTTAATTTTGTAATTTGAATACGAAATATTTCCGCTAATCAACACCGGTGCCGCTGCCGGAATCACTAAAAAGTCTGTTCCTGCACCATAGGAATTCCATTTAAAATTGGTTACTGCGCTGTAATTAACCTTATCGTTAAAAGAAAATCCATAGACATTGAACCTGGAACCATTGTTACTTTGGGTAGAAATTTTGGCATAGAAATCATTGAAACTATAGGGAATACCCAAACCGGTGGTGTCTTTACCTAAGTTAAAAGGTTTTGCCTTGGTATCATTAAAATTGTATTGGTACAAAAACTTAGAGGTTTGATCGAGGTAAGAGGTTTTAGCAGAAAGTAAAAAAGAGCTAAATCCGCTACCTTCTTTTTGTTTTTTAAAAGGGCCTTCAAACAATAATTTGGAGCCAAAGGTATTCACTGAAATCTTCCCACTTAGGTGTTTGCTATTACCATTCCGGGTGGTAATATCCATAATGGAAGAAATCCTACCTCCGTAATTGGCTGCAAAACCTCCCGTGTATACATCGGCATTGCGAATGATATCCGCATCAAACACAGAAAACAAACCTATGCTGTGAAACGGGTTGTATATAATCATACCATCCAGCAGAACCTTATTCTGAACAGGTGAACCTCCCCGGATATACAGTTGTCCGCCCTGATCACCAGTAAAGGTAACCCCCGGAAGAATTTGTAAATACTGAGCAAATTCAGGTTCTCCGCCAACAGAAGGCACTTTGGAAATTTCTTTTGGAGTGATTTTAGTAACCGAAACCTGGGTCAGAATTTTGGCATCCTGCTTTTCAGCACTTACCCTAATTTCTCCTAATTCTTTGGATTTAACAACTAAATACAATTTGACTGTTTTCAATTCACCTGCCTTTAGTTCAATCTCCTGAACGATGTCTTCGAATCCCATCACCTTTAGCACCAAGGTGTATTTGCCAGGAGCTAACTTATTGATACTAAAGTTACCATAGTTATCGGTTACAGAATAAATAGCAGTTCCTTGAATTTGAACTGCAGCACCAATGTAAGTTTCGTTGGTGCTTTTTTCATAAACAATACCTCGGATGGTTCCGGTATTTTGAGCCCATCCAATCAAGGAAAGAACTAAGAAAGAGAGTAAAAAGGCTAGTTTGCGCAACACGTTCTTTTGCAATAAGTCGGCAAAGATAAACGGGTTTTCCAATCAGTCTTGTTAAAGTTTGGGCTATCCTTTCAGTTGCAAGAATTATCTCAACAGCTTTTTCTACCTTGTTGCAGGATTCACATGGAGGATGGTGTTCCTGAAATACCGGCAAGTTTCTCTATTTCATAATTGTTCCCAAATTGAATGGTCATGCGAACCTTCCGTTTATTTTTGTCAAAATTTGGAACATATGATTTGGTTTGACAACTATACCATTGAAATGATTAAACAATTTAAGGCGGAGGATATGAATACCCACCTGGGAATTGAGTTTACTGAATTAACTCCGGATTCAATTTCAGCCAAGATGCCGGTTGATCACCGAACTCGTCAGCCTTTTGGTATATTGCACGGAGGGGCATCTGTTGTTTTAGCTGAAACTTTGGGAAGTACCGGAGCCGGACTGGTGGTGGATCCATTGAAATTTCGGTGTGTCGGACTTGAAATCAATGCTAATCATATCCGATCGGTAAAGGAAGGTTTTGTACATGGTACAGCCAAACCCGTCCATCTTGGCAAATCAACTCATGTATGGGCAATAGAAATAAAAAACGAAGAAGGCAAATTGGTTTGTACCTCGCGAATAACTATGGCCATTTTACCAATTGCTTAGTCTGATTCCGGTTTGGTTTTCAAATTTATTTTGGCCGAAATGGCGTGGTGGTCACTTAGTTCTTCCGGATGGGTTTCAAAAACAGTAGTTTCAAATTGAGGGTCATGTAAAATGAAATCAATCCGAAACGATGGAGCTGTGCCAACATAGGTTTGTCCTATACCTACCCCTTTTTGAATAAAAGCATCTTTTAAACCAGTCGATAGCCTGTTGTAAGTATAGGTGGTTGGGGAATCGTTAAAATCTCCGCAAACAATTACCGGATGCGGACTTTGAGCTATGTGGCTGGCAACAGTATCTGCTTCCCTTGCTCTAACCTTGGCAGCATTTCTTAATCTCCTGGCTAAATTCTTCCAGCCATTGGATTTTACATCAGATTTTCCATTGCCAACATCACTGATAAATTCGTAATCCTCTTTTTTCAATCGATTGCTTTCCAGGTGAAGGTTATAAACCCGAATGGTGTCTTCATTAATTAGTAAATCCGCAAAGCAAGCCGCATTCCCTCTCGAATCTTCAAACTCGAATCGACCTTTGTTAACAATAGGCCATCGACTGAAAACCATCATTCCATATCCGGTAAAAGGCTGTTTTAATACATACTTCTCAAAGTAGAAATGCTTGAGCCCATTTTGCTTCATAATCGAATCTAAGGTGATAAATTTGTCTTTGGGGCTATTAAAGAACTCCTGAAAACAAATGATATCAGGTTTTGCCGATTTTATCTGATCAAGTATTTTGTTTCGCTTTTCCCAGGGGTTGCGCCAATTATACCAATCAAACAAATGCACATTATACGATAAGACATTAATTCCGGGTGCAGCCAGAATCTCCTCTTCGGTTGGCGGCAGCCTGAATTGGATTAATCGATTGAAATGAATTAAACTAATCGATAAGCAAAGAATAGGAATTAATAATGGCCAACGCAATACAATTAGCCAATAAAGCAATACCACCAACTCCAAACCTGCCAGAATCGAAAATGCGGTAGCCAAAAACCAGGCGGGCCAAAAACTTAAAGGACTGATATAGGAAGATGCCATGGTCAACAACAATGCAGTGGAAATCAGCACACTGATAACCATCATAATTTTGTTGAATAAGGATAGCTTACGTTTCCCGGGGTTTTCTGACATACCTGCTTTCAGGCAACAAACATAGTTTATTTGTAGAAAACAACTTTTTCGAATTAAAACTTTCTGTCAACCTTGTTTCTGTTGGGAATTCTAAATTAATTCCCCTTGAATTTATTCTCCACCAACCTTAATCTAAGAGTCTTGATTTACCCAAAGTAGAAGGATTCCGTTTCCATGACTGGTATTTCCGCTTCGTTGTTAAATCATTTTTCAATCCAAGCCACGGACTTTCCTTTGCAGAAAATTTCCATACATGAAACATTGGATTTTGCTTATTTGGACGCTACTACTTACTACCTTTTCAGGAGTCGCACAAACCCGGCTCATCAGCCTGAAACAAACTTTGGACTTAGCTAAACAAAACAATCTGAACTTACAGTCGGCTCAAATTAGTGAACAATTGGCCAAGGTAGACCAACTTCTTTCCATTTCACAAGTGATGCCTCGTCTGAGTGCGGGAGGTTCCTTCGATTACTATACCAAAATGCCTGCACAGGTTATTCCAAATAAGCTTTTTGGAGGCGGAGAGGGTTATACGAAAGTGGCATTTGGATTGCCTTATGTAGCCTCAGGCAGTTTAGATTATTCCTGGCCATTGTTTCAAGCTGATAAATGGGCCGCTTTAAAAACAACCGCTCTAAAACGCAAACAGGCAGCTAATAATGCTGATTTGGCCTGGGAAAATGTAAAAATCAGTCTGATTCGGCTTTGGTACCAAACCGAAATGATTCAACAACTAATGGATCTAAACCTAGAGAATCAAACTATTGCCAACGAATTGAAAAATGCTGCGGAATCCAAATTCAAAAACGATGTAAGCAATCCTTCCGAATTTAATAGATCTTCTGTTCTGGTACTTGGCATCGAAGAAGCCTTGATAGCCAATCGCTTTGCACTGGGCAACAATTATGAAGCATTTAAATTGCTGCTTCATATTCCGGCTTCTGATTCAGTATTCCAGCAAAAGCCAGGCAAGGAGATTCAAACTTTACAAGCTACGGAAAGCCTGGGAAAAGATGCCGATCGCCCATTGCTTAAATTGAAAACCGTGGCTTACGAAGTTTCGAAAAGTCAATACCTGGAGCGACAACTTGCCAGACTGCCTAGGCTTTCAATCGGCGGTAGATATGTTTACCAGGCTCAAGATAGTAAGTTCTTTTCCAACAGCACCGTTTCTTTCGATTATAGTACCATCGGTTTGAAACTTGATTTCCCGATTTTTCAAGGTGGGGCTATACACCTGAGTGGACAAGCGGCAAAATGGCAAATACGAAGTGCAGAATTAGAAAAAGAAATAGCTTACGACCAATTGCAAAAGGAGCATCAAGATTGGTCCAATGAACTTAAACAGGCCATTGAAAAAGAAGGTATTCTGAAAAAGAAAATGGAACTGGCGGCAGAGAACCTTCGAATTGCCCTCGTTCGATACCAAGAAGGCTTAATGGGAATTGATGAATACTTCAATATATTTTATGAAAATTCAACTGCCCGAATTAACTTTTGGCAAAACCATTACAACGGAATACTTTACTCCAATTTGTTACAACTTAATTCATTCGAAAACCAATGAATACTAAATACCATCTGATTTGGTTGTCCTTTCTCGGACTTGCTGCTTGCAAAAACAAAAACCAAACCATTCGCCCTCAATTTCAACCTTTAACCGAAGCGGTGTATGCCTCCGGCGCACTGTATCCGGAACATGAATACAAAGTGCTGGCCAATATTGACGGCTACCTCGAACAAGCCTTTGTGGTGGAAGGGGATAGCATCTCCAAAGGACAAACCTTGTTTAAATTGAGTTCCCATACCCGTGATGCGCAACAAAATGCTTCAGCCAATATTTACCGAATTACCCAAGAAAACGCCAAGGAAAACGCTCCGGTATTTATGGATTTGAAATATAAAATTCAAACAGCTAAAACAAAACTATCCAACGATAGTGTTCAATACCTTCGCTATAAAAACCTCCTGGCCCAAAATGCCATTTCCAAAGCTGAATTCGAACGAATAGAACTCCAATTCAAAGCCTCCTCAAACGATTTAAATTCCTTAAAAGAACAATGGGCTCGTTTGAAAAATTCTACCTTCCTTGAACTTCAACAAGCTGAAAGCAATTACAAAGTTATAAGCCTTCAACAAGGCGATGAACAAGTAAAAAGCTTTATCCATGGTTTGGTATTCGAAATCTATAAACAAGTTGGAGATGCCATTAAACCCAACGAACCTATCGCATTGGTTGGTGAAAAAGATAAGTTTATGGCCAAATTAAGTGTGGATGAAAGTGATTTCGAAAAAATTAAAATTGGTCAAACAGCTTTCATCTCCCTCGATGCCTTTCCGGGGAAGGTGTATCAAGCCAAAGTGAATAAAATCTTTCCTAAACTGAACAAAGTAGAACAATCCTTTCGGGTGGATGTGGTATTTATTGACCCCTTGCCGGTAAAAATTTATGGGCTCAACCTGGAAGCCAACATTGTTGTTAATCAGGCTGAAAAGGTTCTAACCTTACCCAAGAAAGCCATACTTCCCGGCGATTCGGTACTGGTTCTTCAAGGCAAAGAGAAAAAAATGGTGAAAATTAAAAAAGGACTGGAAAACATGGAGTTTGTTCAAATACTCGAAGGCCTTAGTCCGGAAACCGATGTGGTGATTAATCAATAACAGGAAAATATGAGCTTAGCCCTATCCTTTTCGATTGCCAAAACCCACCTGCTTGCCCGTAAAAAGCAAAGCATTGTGGCTATGCTGGGTGTAACCTTTGGGATTTCTATGTTCCTGGTAATGATTAGCTTCATGACCGGAGTAAACCACTTTTTAAACGATTTAGCCTTGGACGGCTCTCCGCATATTCGACTTTACAACCCTGTAAAAACCGATAGGGTGGCAATTTTGGAAGAGCTTCAGAGAAAACAAGGTAAAACCAATGAATTGGTAGTGGTTCATCATCAACGACCCAAGAACGAATTACCTAAAATCTATAAGGGTATTCAAATTGCCAAAATCATTGAAAAAATGCCCAATGTGTATGGCGTTTCTCCACAGGTAACAACCCAGGTTTTCTATAACAACGGTCCTATTCAGATATCCGGAATGATCTGTGGTACCGATATCCTTAAAGAAAACAAACTCTATAACCTAACCAATAAAATGGAAACCGGATCCATCGAAGGACTACTCTTCAATCCGGAAGGAATCATTTTAGGAACCGGACTGGCAAAAAAAGTAAATGCAAAAATTGGTGACCGCATTAGCATCACCACTCCTTTCGGAAACACCTTGCTCCTAAAGGTTGTTGGAACATTTAGTTTTGGAATTGCCACGGTTGACGATACCCGAAGTTATGCTTCCCTCGCTACTGTGCAAAAAATCCTGCAACGCGATCCGGGTTATGTGACCGATATTCACTTAAAAATGAAAGATTATACCCAAGCCAAACCTTTTGCCAAACAACTCGAAAATATGTTTGGGTACAAAGCAGAAGATTGGGAAACAGCCAACGCTGCTTTCTTTGCCGGTGATAAGATTCGAAATGTTATGACCGCTGTAGTTTCTATTACCCTCCTGGTAGTTGCCGGTTTCGGTATCTACAACATCATGAATATGCATATCATCAATAAAATGAAAGATATTGCCATTTTAAAAGCTACCGGTTTCGAAGGACGCGACATAGTTACCATATTTTTACTCCAATCGATCATCATCGGTGTGTTGGGTGGAATTCTTGGTATTAGTATCGGCTACTTCTTTTGCTACCTCATCTCCATTACTCCTTTCCCGGAAGGCAGTATTCTGAAAATTGAAACCTTCCCGGTTAATTTCGACCCCATGTTTTATGCAGCAGGCGTATTTTTTGGATTCCTTACAACCCTCTTTGCCGGTTACTTCCCTTCCATCAAGGCAAGCAAAATCGATCCGGTTGAAATCTTAAGAGGTTAACCTATTTACCATGGTACTTCAAGCTAACTCTATCATCAAATACTTCCATGAACCGGAAGACTTCCAGGTACTAAAAGGTATTTCGTTCGGTATCGAAAAAGGAACCTTTACCTCCATAGTCGGTAAATCAGGATGCGGTAAGTCAACGCTACTCTATATCCTGTCTACCATGGACACCGATTACCAAGGACAATTAGAAATTAATGGAAAAGTAGTTACCGGACTTAGTCAAAACGAACTTTCCCGATTTCGAAACCAACACCTGGGATTCGTTTTCCAATTTCATTACCTGTTACCCGAATTCTCCGCACTTAAAAATGTCATGATTCCTGCCCTAAAACTCGGAAAGTTTAGCACGGAAGAAATTGAATCACAAGCCATCGAAAAACTGCGAATGGTGGGCATGGACGAATTTGCATTGAAACAATCCAGTAAACTCTCCGGCGGACAACAACAACGGGTAGCCATTGCCAGGGCTCTTATCAATAACCCAACCATTATCATGGCTGATGAACCAACCGGAAATCTGGATAAAAAAAATTCAACCAAGGTTTTTGATATCTTTATGGAATTGACCCAAAATAACAATCAAACCATCATTGCCGTTACCCACGACAATGAGTTTGCTGAAAAAGGCCACCGCATTATCGAAATGAGTGATGGTTTGATTATTCGCCAATGAAATTAGACCGTAAATATTACCCCTACATCGGAATTTTCTTGCTCTGCCTGATGGTAACTTTAATTCGGATTGCAATTTTTTTGCATTACCCTATTTTTAGTCGCTTCCCGGCTTATATCATGTTGATTGGCTTGCCCATACAATTTGTAGTTATGTCTGTGATTTGGAATGTGGTTCAATGGATCAACAAACAGCTATCTCGAATATTACCTTTCGAGAATCGCCCAGTGATGAGAGTTTTAACTCAAGTGGTTGTATCTACCACCTTGTTTATGCCTATTTTCATTGTTAGCGCACAACTAACCAAACCCTATGCTCCGGTAGAAATTACCCCTCCATTGTATATTCTGGGTCTGACCCTCGTTTTCATGATGCTGCTTCTGATGAATTTCGCTTTTTATGCTTTCGAATTCTTTACCCATTGGCAAGCGGCTACTGAAGAAAAAACCCGACTGAAATTACAAGCACATGCCCTCGCAGTGGAAAAATCCGAAATGCAATTTCACCACCTGCAAAATCAAGTAAATCCACATTTTCTTTTCAATGCATTGGCTTCGCTCGATAGCCTAATTCATAATAACCCCCAATTAGCTACCCAATTCCTGGGACATCTTTCCAAGGTGTATCGCTATGTTCTGCAAAATAGCTCCAATAACCAGGTAAGCCTTCAGACCGAATTGGAATTCGTTGAACATTATGTTTCCTTACTCCATATTCGGTATGGCTTAGCCCTGCAAATTCAATTTGATATTCCTCCTTCTTGCCTCGATAAACTCATCGCTCCGGTTACCTTGCAAATGCTAATAGATAATGCTATTAAGCATAACGAAATCCACAAAGAGTATCCGTTACGTATTGAAATTCAAGCTAACGAATCCTATTTATCGGTTCGTAACAATAAACAGAAGAGACAAGGTTTGACCGATAGCAATGGAGTAGGTCTTAACCAATTGCGAGAATTGTATTCCTATCTGGTGCCGGATGCCACCATTCAAATTGATGAAAGTAATCAGAATTTCGAAGTAAAAATTCCGTTTTGATTTGCGCGCCTGACAACAAGTTCACAAATTCACTGGAAGTATTTCCAATCAATTCGCATTTCAATTGATTGTTTTTGGTTTTAGTTTTTCCACTTCAGGGTTGTAATCGCTTCGTTTACAGTTAATTGTACAGGCAAACCCAGTGCTAATGGCAAATTCCGGAATATATGTCCGGCCTCCAAACCAAATGCCACCGGATAACCATACTCGCCCACAGCTTCCCGAACAATCTCTTCAACCGTTCGCCCAAATGGCTCTGCATTGTCCTTCATCTCACTCATCCCTCCAACTACCAGTCCTGCCAACCCTTTCAATTTCCCTGCCCGTTTCAGTTGCCAAAGCATACGATCAATATGATACAGGTACTCATCCAGATCTTCCAGGAATAGAATTTTTCCATCCAGGTCCAATTCTGAATCGGATCCCGAAATGGAATAAAGTATTGACAAATTCCCGCCAACCAATACCCCTTCTGAACTTCCAAACCGGTTGTTGGAATGGGGTTTAGCTATCATCGCTTCCAATCCTTTACCTTCCCAAAAATCTTTTAATCGTTGTAATGCCTCTACATCTACCGAATTGGGCTGAAAATTCAGCGACATTGGCGAATGTAAACTAGGTAATCCAACTTGTTGATGAACATGGGCATGTAATACAGTAATATCGCTAAAGCCACATAACCATTTGGGATTGTTTTTAAATCCATCCCAACTCAATCCATCTACTATTCGCACAGTGCCGTATCCACCTTTTGCAAACAACACCGCTTTTATTTCCGGGTCATCCAGGAAAGCCTGTAAATCATGGGTTCGTTGGGTGTCATTGCCTCCAAACTGACGGTCTTTTTCAAAAATATACTTGCCCAATACTACCTCAAAACCCCATTCTTCCAAGGTATTCAAGCAGGGTTGAATGGCTTCCTTAGTAACAAATCGAGCAGTGCAACAAATGCCAATTTTATCCCCTTTTTTTAGGGAAGGTATCAAATGGTACATGGTAGTCAGGGCTGTTTAAAATACGGATCATTGGTTAAAAGCTCTTGTTCTAGTTGAGCATAAACCCTTTGTTTCAAAATCGGTACATCAGCTTCGGTTAAACCTAGCACCGAAATAGGTTCCAAAAATTTAACATGAATAGTACCCGGACCTTGAATAAGCAAGGTGGGGTGTGGCATCAGGGTGCGAACATTAAATAGTACCACCGGCAACAAAGGAACCTGCATTTCTATTGCAATCCTAAAAGCCCCTTCTTTAAAAGGTCCCAGGGGATTAGGTCCGGTATTTCGGGTTCCTTCGGGCATAATTAATATGGAAAACCCTTGTTGAAGTTCTCGCTTTACCTGTTCCACGCTTTTTTTACGACTTTCTGCATCGTTTCTATCCACATTGACACAGCCTACCTTAAACAAAAAACCCATCACCGGTATATTACTTAACTCCTTCTTAGCCATCGCTTTAAACGGTATTGGTATGCCGGATGCCATCGCAAAAATATCCAAGGACGAGGAATGATTTCCTACCACTATATAATCTTTGCGTTGTTTAAAATACTCCAATCCTTCCACTTTCAGTTTCATCCCCATCAAAAAAATCCAGGCATTGCTCCAAGCCTGGTACCATGGAAAAAGCTTAAAAAAACTACGTTTCCCATAAATCCAATATGCCACCAATGCCAGCGGGTAGGAGGTAGCTACAAAGGCAATAAATATGAAAAGACCCCAAAAGGTATACAGGAAACGAAGAAAATTCTTTACTGGTTGCATAACTATTATCTAGCAATAATACATAAATTCAGTCATACCATACAGCCTTGCTTCAGGAGTAAGAATAAGTAATTTGCTTTTTATACTCCTGTTTACCAATGTTATTTGAAAAATATTCCAAGAACTAGTTTGAAAATTACAGTGGTAAATGCCGATGCAATAGCTGTTTGGCAGTTTTGGCATGCATCATTGGCCTATTGCAGATTGGCAATCGGTATTAAATCCAAATTCAGCACAATCAGGTGGGTAATTAAGCCTTAAGTCTATTTTTTTCAAAACCCACCGGATCCGATGTTTACATTCAAATTATGGCAGGTTCAAGTTGGTGCTTTTTTGGGGGGTTCCCCTAACGGGTCGGGCTTTCCGTTCCAATCTTTTTGCTCGTGCCTCGACAAAAAGGATTTCCACTGCAATCCCTAACCCGGGTGCAAGCTATACGTGGTGGTGCAGGTAATTAGCATGGTGCTTTCTAATAGCTTTCGCAGCAATTGAAATCTCCGATTGGCATTAAAAAACGCCTTTCTCCATTGCCACCGCTGCAAACAAGGCCAAGTGGAAGTAAACCTCCCCCAAAAAACCACGTTCATTCACCATCCCAAGCCCATTTCATAGTTACACCGGTTGGGTTTGCACCCCGGGCAACGATTGAGGCAAGTAGCCCACAGGACACCTACGGCGATAGCCTAGGGGGACGAGGACTACAGCCGAAAGCGTGACCCGAACGCCATTTGCCTGTACATTGGTTGTGCAGGTAGTTGGTAGGCGTGAAGGGGGCCCGCCAACATACAATTAAAGAAAAATAAAGTGAGCGAATTTGTGTTGTTTCAGACTAAAAATCCATACTAAGAGAAAGGTAAAATATGGGTTTTAGAATAATGCCATCCACTGCACCCCAGGCATAATCGGCTCGAATAAAGTAGCCTAAAATTTTAGTTCGTGCACCGAAACCAAAGCCATAAACCAAGGGGTCGGTCGTGTTTTTTAACTTAATGGTGAGTGATCCGTCCTGAATAATTTTGGTATTAAAGGTATTTCGATCAGAGTAGGGGGTTAATCCGTTCCAAGCCGTTCCAACATCGCCAAACCCAATCAATTGAAAATTGTTGATGAAGTCGGATTTGATAGGCCTATTAACCAAATAACGGAAAATTGGCCAGCGAATTTCGGAATTGATAACTGCAAAATTGGTTCCATTTCGAATATTTTGGTAGAAACCTCTCATATTGGTAGCAATGGCCTGGTATTGGTAATTTTCGGTTTGGGACACCGGAATAGAATTGTCATACTTGGTACCTAACCAATTGTCTACTCCGCCCAGGTAATACAGCAGTTTTTCATTTCCCAGGCTTGAACTTCCGGCTACCCGGTTAGCCCAAATCAAATCTCGGTGAATGCGGGTATAGTGTCTGAAATCGGCACCAACCACAGCGAAATAATTGGTATTGTTGAGGTGGTGATAGAACTCCCCAAAAATTTTGTAACGTGCCCCTTGGTAAAGGTTTAGGCCTCTTGAAATGGTATTATCGAAAATATATTCCAGTTTTACACCACCCAAATAGCTATTGTCGTTCGGTTTGCGCAAATTGGCTTCATCTACACTCAGGTAGGCAACCCTGTCGTGGCGACCCAGAATGGTGGCTTTAACTGCCGAATTCTCAGTAAATGGGTAACGCAAGATATAGCTTAGGGTGTGAGACTGAACCTTGTTAGGGTAATTGGCTGCGGGGTTTGAAAAGGCCTGGCGATGGAAAAACACCTGTTTATCGAGGCGTTTTTTGAGATTTTGCCAACTTAGAAAAAATTCATTGGAATTTAGATTGGCGGCCAGTCTAAAACCACCAACAATTTTATAGTCTTCGAACAGGTCGCTTGCACCTAACTTAAACAATCCGTTGATTCCCGGATTAAAATAAACGGCGCCTCCACCGGTGTAACGCTGATAGGAGCTGGAGGTAAAAGAATTGTCTAATTGGGTTACCACATAGTCGGTTGAGAACCGGATTTCATAGGGGCGTTGTTTAGCTAATTTAAAGGTGATGGTATCTTCTGCAAGTCCGGAGGCTCCGTGTTTTTGTTTATCTTTTTCTTTGCGTTTAGACAACCTGTCTCCGCTGCCTGCCGGGTTATTGGTTTGGTTAACGGCATTGATGGAGTCGCGGATTAGTTCCACACCGGCCTTTTTCTTTGGGGCATAGGTTTCATTGGTAAAAACGTAATTGTCTATATCAATTTCATCGGGATTGGACTTAGTTTTGGGTGGTTCAATTTTGGGTTTTTCAACCGGGGTGGGTTTGGCTTGAACCTTTTCTTTTTTCTTGGTTTCCCGTTTAGAATCTTTTTCTTGCTTGGATCGAAAGAAGTTGGAACTTAGTTTTACTTCTTCTTTTTTATCGCTCGAAATGGGTTTGGTAAACAATTTATAGCGACCGTTTTCAAAGTATACTTCACCCAACACATTGGCTTTGGGGGCAGCATCCATTTGCAAGAGGTTGCGTTGGTAATTGGTGATAGGGTAGGAGGTGGTGAACCAACGGTAATGGGTTATGGTATCTATAAAGGCAATGGTGCTGTCGATTCGGGCTAAATAGCGGTTTTGAATTCCGTTGGCATCGCTGATGTAGGCAAAGTGGGAGGTGTCGTAAGCAATAGGCATTATTTCATCGGCGAATTTGGTTGAAGAAACCCGCTTTAAAACCTGGCTTTTGGTTTTGTAGTCATAAATGAATAAATCGAGGTTGGCATCGCGGTGAACAATAGACGAATCTTTTGGTTTTATAGTATCATTCACCCGGTTGGAGCTAAATACTACTTCACGACTTTTATTGATAAACCTTGGATACAAATCATCCCAGGAATCTTTGGTAACCTGGAGATAGGTATTGGAAATAATGTCGTAGATGAATATGTCACTTTGGCCAAATTGAACAGCCGAAAAGGCAAACTTTTTACCATCGTCCGAATAGGAGTAATCCAGTATTTTATCGAAGTTATGCAAGGGGCGAGTATCAATTTCTCGGGTATCAACATTGTACATCGAAAGCAGAATTTTACCTTTTTTCTCCGTAATCCAGCTTAGTAGTTGTCCACTTGGATGCCAGGCTAAAAGTGGATAGCTGTAATCGGTTTTTTGTACACTTCGGTATTCTTGTTTCAGTAACTTTTTCTGGCGTTTTTTAGAATCCAGATTCTTTATGAAAATCCGGTACAAACCCATGTCATTCACTACATACGCCGCTTTTTGTCCATCCGGACTCAATTTCAAATTCTGATAAACCCTACCTTTCCTGAAGCGTTTCAAAACCAGGTTGCCCTGAGGAGTTTCCAATTTTTTTAATGGCTCGATGTATTGTTTTTTGTAATACTCTTGCCATTGTTCTACCAGGGTTTTCAATTGAACGCCCAAAACGAAGTTAAATCCATTTTCCACATTCCGGCTCACTCTGGTCATGTAAAGGATATCGGAAATAACCGATTTTCCGTAACTATCGGCAATAAAGCTCCACAAGGAATGCCCGGCATAGGTGGCCTGATCCCCGCTTAAACGATTCAGTTTGTTAAACTTTCCGGAAACGATTCCGTCTTTGACCTGGTTTTCTATATCGGCATTCCAGTCTTTTGAAATATACGATATCAACCCATTCATATACCACTCGGGAAGGTTTAAAAAGGCTGAGTTTCGGATAACATCTTTAATACTGCCACCATACATCATTTGTCCAATCATTACCTGAGCAATTCCGGCCCTGATTTGTTCTTCCAAATGCCGGTGGTCCCCATCGAAATACAGAACCATTTTACCGTCTACCAGGTGGGTGAGGCCGCCGGTATTATAGGTAACATCGGTATTTAGACCCAAATTGCTTTGCCTCAGGTCGGAGAGTTTGTTGTAAACAATAAATTGCAAGCGTTCGTCAATGGTATAATCAAAGCGTTTTTGAATTTCCACCATTGATTTTTCGGCGGTTTTGGCCGTATAAATGGCCAATTCTTTACCACCCAAATAGAAGTAAATATCGTAATGTTCGTACCGGTAAAATTGCCAGAGAAATTCATTAAACTGGAGGCGGTTCTTACCAAAAGTCATTTGCGACCCGTTGTAAAACTGGGCATTGGCCTGCAGGCTGAGCAAACCTAATAAACTAGCATAAAAAAATCGACCAAGCAGTTTCACACGCAAGATAAAAGGAGGCTAAGGTAATAAATTTTGGAATTGCCTTTCCTGCTGTTGGTTTGAACAATCAAGGTTTTGCTCGTTTTCAGATTTCTTAACAGGTTTTTTGGTTTGTTGCTTTGGCGGGCTGCCTTTTGCCCAAAAAAAATCGCTGAACCCCAAAGCTTTCCACCAGGGCAAAAGTCACCGGGCTTTCGGCTGTAGTCCTCGCCCCCCAAGGCTAGCGCCGTTGGGGTTCTGTGGGCTACTTGCCTCTATCCCTGCCCGATGGTGCAAACCCATACTGCCGTCTTTCAAACCAATTGTTGCCGCTTATCACTCCAATAATTCCCAACTTTCAAGCTCGTTCTTGATATGCTTTAATACCATATCGCTCACTGTATTACCAAGTACTCCAAATCCCAGGTTAATAGCTACTTTTACAAACAATCCCGGATCAAAAGCCGCGTAAGTTGCCGTTTTCAGTCGCTTTTTAATTTGTGGTTTTATCCGGTAAATATCCTTGCAAAAGTCAATTTTCTTCCATTCCGGTTGTTTTACCTCCATTTTATTTTGTTCTTCTGCCCTGCTGTATTTGGTATCAGGAATTATTGGAACATACCACTTTCCTTCATTAAACACTTTATAGCGTTCAACCGCTTCCTTTTTTCCGCTATATCCCGATAAAACTAGTTGATAATAATCATTCTCAAACAGATTCGGATTCGTATGATACTCATCTTTCCATTCTACCACAAAGTACTTTTGCAAAAAGCGCTGGCAATTTCTTCTTCCCAAAAAGAAATCATGCTGCCTGAAATCTCTGCTCAGTAAACCGCCAAAACCACCCAAACTTCCACAGGCAATGGCTTTGTTACCAACGATTGTTTGGGCATTCTTATCTTTTCGGGTTGGAGAAATCAGGTAAAGTGGTCGATTGTTCTGACTTTCTCTATAAAATTCATTTCCCTTGGTGGAGGAATAAAGCAGTTGCTCTTGCATAGCATTAACCAAAGCCGGAATTATTCCCATTAAACCGGGGTCAAAATTGGGCTTGCTCTCATTTTCTTCTTCTGTTGGAAAAGGATCTACCATGAGTATGGCCGCATTCCGAAGTGGTTCAGACAGGTAATCCTCCGATTTGTTTCCCAAACGGCGTTTATTAAGCAAGCGGATAGCCATTTTATAGGGTTCGTTATTTATAGCTCCACCATCTACCATCAAGGCATTGTGAGTTTGATCCTTCCCTACTTCCAGGGGAATTGAAGGGTCGAGATTGATCCATGGATTGTCCTTGATATACTGCACTTTGCGCTTGACCTCCCGGTAGCTCAAACCCACAGGAAAAGCACCGGTTGCCATAGCACATTGCCGTAAAGTGTTTAAATCCTGCGGATCAGGTGCCCCAAAATCAATCGGTATTCTACCATCGTTGGCATAGCTATTCTTACCTATTACAAAATTACCATAATCAGCATGCTTAACCACTTTATACACCCCTGACATTTGGGTAGAACTAGTTGAAGTAGGATTAAACTTCTCCACAAACTTAAATCCCTGAATATTGGTTAAGGTTAACAACAATTCCAAATCTTTTGGAACAAAACCGGCCGGTGTATGATTGCTTGCCGAATTTGGGATATGCTTATTGGCAATATTCTCAATAAAACTGGAATTAAACAATGACTTCAACTTGCTGTAATATGGAATTTTCTCATATCGCTGTAAGTCTTTTAATGACAATAACTGATCCAACATCACCGGAGAACCAACCGATTCAGTAAGGTTTACCCAACAGTCGTACAAAATATTGGAAGAGTTCTCTTCTAGTTTTAATTCTCTTTCTACCGGTTTTGTTTCCTGATATAATGCCTTTGCTATCATTACCGCCGTCATTCCGCCGGCAGAAGCGCCTGTTATTACCGGGATTTCTACTTCATGTGAAGGCATATCAGCTTGTTTGCCCTTCACTTCTTCCCAGCGTTGCAGCGTTTCTAATAAATAGTCAATTACTCCTGCGGTATAAGCTCCGGCACTGATGGCACCGGCCATGGTTAATCCAATCTGGAATTTTTTCCCAGGCTGTTGAGGGTTTGTTTCGGACATAGCTAATGGTTATTAATAGGGTTTAATAGAAAGAAAGCAGAGTTTTGTCTGCAAATCGGGCATTAAGTTAGCCATTTCGTTACATTTTACAAGTACTTTTTTTTGCTTCCTTTTATACAGATTTAGTATCGGTATTTATCTCATGGTATTTGATTATTTCCAAATTAAGCTATTGGAGGCTTTTTAATCCGAACTACTTGATTTAGTTGGGTTTACCCCTCCCGAATAAATTTCGGGAAAGAAGTTGTTATCAATTTGGACAAACAAATTGATAACAACTTCTTTACTCGTTTATGCATTTCTAATGCGTAATCCGGAATAAAATGGTTTTATTTTGGTTAATTCCCAAAAAAAAACCCGGTGAAGGACTTCACCGGGTTTTTTTGATAAGGAAATGCAAGATTATTCTACGATCAATTTTTTGATAGTTTTGGTTTCACCATGATTTACTTCAACAAAGTAAATTCCTTTGGCTTGACCTTGCAAATCCAGGTTGAAATTGTTTTCCCCTTTAGTTGAGTTAAAACGGCCGGTATAGATGGTTTTTCCGGTAATATCGTTTACCCGGATATTCACATCGTTTTCGTTATCGCTTAGAATAGTTACAATAAAGTTACCATTGTTAGGGTTAGGATATAAACTTACTTCGTCCATAGCAACCACATCCATGGATTCTTCATCAGCATTTTCGATGGTACGGAAAGAAGAACTGCTCACATTAACACGCAAACGGTAGCATGAATTGGCGTTGTAGGCGCTGCTGTAGCCATACACTTGAACATAATAAGTTCCGGTGCTGGTGGTATTTCGAATAATGGTTTCAGCAGTGGTGCTGGTGTTTTGAGAAACGCCTAATTGTGTTCCACTGTTGTTGAATAGTTTCAAATCGTAATCGGCAGGAAGTTGGTCTAACACCACTTTGATGTTTTTGGCAGCGGTGGTGGTGGTGAATTTAAACCAGTCTTTATCTGTACTGGTACCAATTTTAGCAAAAATATCGGTATTGGTTGAAATGGTTTTTCCGGCAGTTCTGGTTTCGTTGGCTTCGTAATTATCGGTGCAGGTTGTAGTTGTACTTGCTGTGGTGAAGCCGGTTGCAGCGCTATAGGAGCCTGATTGGCTGGAGCAAACTGCTTGCACTTGGAATTGGTAAGATGTTGCAGCGCTTAATCCGGAAAGGGCGTAAGTTGTAGCGGTGGTTGAAACGGTAGTCCAGGTAGTTGCTGCAGTAGTTTTGTATTGTACATTATAACTAACTGCACCTGAAACTCCGGTCCAGGAAAGGCTGGCTGAAGTGGTTGTTAGGCTACCAGCGGCTAGGGAAGAAGGAGTTCCGCAACCGGTAGTTGTTGGAGCGGAGCAGCCGTTTGAGCTAACCAAACCAATACGAGCACCACCGGTAGCAAACAAAGCTGCCATGCGGGTTGATTGCCCGGAGGTAAACATATTCATGCAAGCATCATCGGTATAATCCATGTAGTTCATAAACATATCGCCATTTGCTCCATTGCTGCAGGTAACATGCGGGAAAGTTGGGCAACCGTAATTGGAAGTTTGCTGAGTTGGAGTATCGCTCACCTGGTCGTTACCGCAATTGGCATCACCCCAAATGTGACGAAGGTTTAACCAGTGACCAACTTCGTGAGTAGCTGTACGGCCATAATTATAGGGTGTTGCGCTACCCGGTGTAGTTAAACTACCAACGGAAGAATACAGCAATACTACCCCGTCGGTAGCTGCTGCACCGCCCGGAAATTGAGCATAACCTAACAAACCACCACCCAGGTTACAAACCCAGATATTAAAGTATTTGGTAGCATCCCAGGCATTGTCACCTCCTTGAGCTGTATATTTTACAGCATCATTGCTGGAGAAGGAAGTAACGGTAGTGGATTTACGAACGATACCGGTTGTTGCATTGCCACTTGGGTCGCGCTGAGCCATGCAAAACTGTATATTGGTGTTTACAGCCAAACTTTGAAAAGCGCTTGGAGTGCTTCCTGCATCGGAATTTAAACGAGCATAGTCTTTGTTTAATTGATCTAACTGAGCCAAAATTAAGGCGTCGGAAATGTTTTGAGCAGAGGTATTATATACCACGTGAAAAACTACCGGAATGGTAACAATGGCTTTAGCGGTTCCTTGGTTAGAGGCAATAAACTGATTGGTAAAATGTTCAATTTCCTGCATTTTTTCTGACAATGCCGGATCGTTTTGCATTTGGTACTCCAAATATTCCATGGTACCACAATTACGGACTTGTTGAGCCCATACTGCCGTAGTGCTAAGCACACTTAAAATAGAGGCTACGAGTAATTTTTTTACTTTCATTGAATCGGGGATTTAATTAAATTTTTGTCTTTAAAAACCATACTGAATAATACTATCATTCAAGTATTAGCTAATCAAATATAAGTACATTCCATTAGTCTAGCAAGCAAAGTTAAAAAACTTGTTAAAATGGCATTTAAACTATTGTTTAGCAATTGTTTATAAATTTAATTCAGAAGAGATTTCTGTTTACACAAAATCACGGAATTAAGAGTTTGGAACTTCCTGTCAGGCGGTAAATAGGGAAAAGATATGGGCGTTTTGTTCGAACTGAGTTTGACAATAAATCGGGAAAAACCTTTTAGAAAATTTATTAAACAATGGGAGAGAACAAGAAGAAATAAAACTTGTATGAGCGGGATGGTTGTAAAGAGTGCGAAAGTTGGGGCTAAGGTCGGGCAACGATTGGAGCAAGTAGCTCTGCTGAAGCCGCAGCGGTAGCGGAGGTGGAGGCAGACTACTGCGGAAAGCGTGACCTTTTTGCCCCTGACAATTCCCAATGGAATTTGGTTGCCGGTAATGGGGGCAAAAAGGGGCCCGCCAAATACTAAAAATGATTAGAAAAAGGCTAAAAACAAAACAAGTCGGGGCAAGTCTCCGTTGAATTATACTTTTATTATTCAGATAATTAGCACTTTTGCAGCATGCGGTTTGACCCTAACCCAAATTCCAATTCAAGCCTTTCGGTAGAAAAGCGAATGAGCATTGATTTGGAATTGTATCTGGAAAAGGCGAAAAGGGCAGAGCTGGATAGGCATTACTATTTAGCCGGAGAGTTTTATATGCAGGCCGGTTACATTCGAAAAGAGTTGGGATATGCGAATTTGGCCATTCTGGATTTTGAACAAGCCTCCTTAAATTATAAAAAGGAGGAAGATTGGAGAAACTATTTGAAAGCCAATGATGAGCAAATTTTCCTTTATAAAGAACAGGAGTTAACAGACAGTGCCATCCGGACTCAAATTGCCAGTTTGAGTGTGGTGAAAAGACTGAAGGATCTGGAACAAGAGTTTAAAATTCAATTTGAAATTGGTCAGAATTTTCAGGTTTTGATGGATTTTGAATCGGCCTTAAAGCAGTATCAAACCAGTTTAACCCTGGCCGAACAACTACACGACAAAAGTAAGATCAACTTATCGGTATTTAATCTGGGTAATATCTATAATTGGCTTAATAAATATGAGCTTGCCGAAGAATTACTGTTAAAAGGGATAAATACCTTAGATTTGGGTGATGACCTAAAAACCAAGCTATATTTTTATGGAAGTTATGGCATTTTACTTTCTAAGTTAAGAAAACTGGAAGATGCCGAATACTGGTTTTTAAAGGTGTTGAAGGAGGTGGAAGGGAAGGAGGATTTTGATAATCTGAAATTCAATATTCTAAAAAGCAAGGGAATATTGTATTTCAATTGGAAAAGGTATGAAGATGCAATTTCTGCTTTGAAGGAAGCTGAGGAATTTGGCAAGAACATTCGAGCCTATAGTATTCACTCGTTGGTATATGAGTTTTTGTCCAAATCTTATGAGGAATTAGGTGATTATAAAAGCAGTGTTATCTACTTTAAGAAGCATTTTGAACTTCATCAGCGCACTACCCAACAAAGCATCAATGTGAGGGAAAAAAACATTATGCTTCGGTATGAAATGGAAGATGCCAAAAAGGATACTGAGTTGTTTAGGTTAAAGAACATTGACTTAGCTCTGGCATACAAGGAAATTGAAACCCAAAAAGAAGAGATTGAGCAAAAAAATAAGAACATCACGGAAAGTATTGAATATGCCCGAAACATACAAGAAGGGATTTTGCCTGATTTAAGACAATTTCAGATATTTAAGGAAAGCTTTGTGTTATATCGCCCCAAAGACATTATTGGAGGTGATTTTTACTGGCTTGCCAACAAAGGTTCATTGTCTATTTTAGCCGTTGCCGATTGCACCGGTCATGGTGTTCCCGGAGCCTTGATGTCTATGATTGGTCATAACTTGCTCAATCAGGCAGTGAATGAAAAGGAACTTGTTGATCCGGGTGAGATATTGTATTTTCTCCACGAAGGCATACATCGGATTTTTAATCAAAACCGCGCTAACCGGAGAACGTATGACGGCATGGATATTTCCTTGATTACGATAGACCGAGCAACCAAAAACCTTTTTTATGCAGGCGCTATGCGTCCTATGTATTATGTTCGGCAGGGAGAGTTGAACAGGCTTGATCCAAATAAAAACCCAATTGGTGGAATAGAAGGTGAAGAAGCCGTTTTCTCTACCCAGGTTTTAGCGTATTTGGCTGATGATACTTTTTACCTGTTTTCGGACGGATATGCAGACCAGTTTGGAGGGCCCAATGGAAGGAAATTTATGATGAAACGGTTTAAAGAAACCTTGTTGGAAGTGGCTCAATATCCCTTAACCAGGCAAATGGAATTGTTGGAGCATGAGTTAAACGATTGGAAGGGATTTTTGGAACAGGTGGACGATATACTAATAATCGGAATCAAAATAGACTAATACGAATTGGTAATCGCAAGTATACTATTTGGATTCCGATTATAAAATCCTGGCCTAAATAGAGTTTCGGGGAAAAATAGGCCGGGGGCAAACAGCCTTGGATATTCTTAATAGGAGAGCACCACACTATTGGAGTTTCCATTTACGTCCCAAGCAACTTTGTAGCCATAGGCACAAGTGTAGGGAGTTGGATTTCCGGATTGGTCAACACCTAAGGTTAGAGTAAATTCACCTTGAGGCAAATTGTGCACCAATTCTCCGGCATTAAATCTCCAAAGTCCGCAGTAAGTATTGGAAACAATAGGAGTGTTGTAATAAGTGGTAAAATTGTCGCCGTAGCGGTTAATGCCCCAATTGTCAACATTGGTAAAGCCATTCATGGCAGTATCACCCGAGGCAGTAAAATTGATTTTAGAACTGCTGGGCACATAAGACCATTCGGTGATTCTAGCGCTGTTCCAGGTAGCCGAAAGGTTATTATCGAAGGTAACGGCCATGTTAAACATACGTTCTTGGTATTTTAGGTTGGAAATACCCAAAATAAAGCCGTACCAATTGTTTCCATTAATATTTTTAAGGGTTTTTTCTCCGTTAAAAGTGATGGATTTATTGTCGAACAGGCGGGTGATTTTGTAATTGATGAAAGTTTCTTTTAAAACGGCACCTGCTTGGCTCCAGTTTGTTCCATTTATCAATTCTACTTTGATTTGTCCGGAACGAGTGCTTGAAGGGCTAAAGCAAGGGGTTACTCCATCGAAATTAAAGTACAGAATTTTTTGAGCAATTTGGGAAGAGTCGATTGTACAACCGCAAAGTGGAGAAGAAAGGATGTTTTCAGCACCATCGGTTTTCCCGAAGGAAGGGATATCGCCCAGGGCATTGTTGATATCGTTATCGGTTTGGTCTAAACCTCCCTTCATGTTGTTAGCATCGGTGTTGTGCTGGCTAACATTGGAATTTAGGGTTGCGTTTTCATTTTTTTGAAGCAACTTTTTGCAGGAAGTGCTGAAGCCGAGCAAAACGGAACAAGCAGCGATAGTGAGGTGAAGTGGAAGTTTCATTTTTTGAAAATTATGGTTAGAGAACTTCTAATGAAATCGTAGGGTAAAGATAATTATTGTGTTACAGGGGCAGATACCAGCATTAAGGGATTTTTTTCGCCGTGTTTTGGATCGGAAATTTTATCAGGATGAAGCACATGGTATTCGAATTCGGCTCTAAAATGACGAATGGCACTACCAACAGGCCATGCTGCAGCATCACCAAGTGGACAAATGGTATTGCCTTCAATTTTTTTAGCAACGTCAACCAATAGATCAATATCCGACATTTTGCCGTGGCCGTGTTCAATGCGGTGAAGTACTTTTTCCATCCATCCGGTACCTTCGCGGCAAGGACTGCATTGTCCGCAACTTTCGTGGTGGTAGAAACGGGTGAAGTTCCAAAGGTTTCGAACTATGCAGGCCGTTTCGTCATAAACGATAAACCCACCTGAACCCAGCATGGTACCTGTAGCGAAACCGCCATCGGAAAGACTTTCATAAGACATCAATCGAGGTTCTCCTTTGGCAGTTGTGGTAATCAGATGAGCAGGCAAAATTGGAACGGATGATCCACCGGCTACCACAGCTTTTAATTGGCGGCCTTTCCAAATACCTCCACAGTACTCGTCGGAGTATAAAAACTCTTCTACCGGCAGTCCAAGCTCAATTTCATAAACACCGGGTTTATTGATATGTCCTGAAGCCGAAATTAGTTTTGTTCCGGTGCTGCGTCCGATACCGATTTTAGCGTATTCGTCCCCTCCCATATTAACGATATGAGGAACCGCCGAAATGGTTTCAACATTATTTACAACGGTTGGACAGCCGTACAATCCTGCAATAGCAGGGAAAGGTGGCTTTAACCTTGGGTTACCGCGTTTGCCTTCCAAGGATTCAATTAGGGCAGTTTCTTCCCCACAAATGTAGGCCCCTCCACCGGGTTGCACATACAGGTCAAGGTCAAATCCGGTGCCGAGAATATTTTTACCTAAAAATCCTGCAGCATAAGCTTCTGCAATTGCTTTTTCTAGAATTTTTGCTACAAAAATCAGTTCACCCCGGATGTAAATATAGGCAGTGTTAGCTCCAAGAGCAAACGAGGAAACAATCATACCTTCTACCAATCCATGCGGATTTTTCTGCATGTACCAGCGGTCTTTGAATGTACCAGGTTCACTTTCGTCGGCATTGCAAACCAGGTAACGGGGGTTTCCAGATTTCTTATCAATAAAACTCCATTTCATACCGGTGGGGAAACCTGCTCCTCCCCGGCCTCTTAATCCGGATTTTTTTACCTCTTCCACTACATCGTCAGGATTCATGCGCAAAGCTTTTTCCAAACTGGAATAGCCGCCATGTTGACGAAATACTTCGATGGTTTCAATACCTGGAACCTCAATATGTTGGGTAAGAATTTTTCTTGCCATAGCAATTAAATTACCTTCGTTCTAAATTCGGGATGGGTTAAACAATGTTACGAACCGGTGGTGGATTTTTACGGAATTCTTCCAATAATCCATCTACCTTTTCGGTAGTTAATTCTTCAAAATAGTGGTCACCACATTGGAACATAGGACCGGTACCACAAGCGGCCATGCATTCAACCGTTTTAAGGGTAAACATGCCATCGGAAGTTGTTTCGCCTTCCTTAATGCCTAGTTTGTTTTCAAGGTGCTTAACAATATCTTCGGCACCTCGTAACCAGCAAGGTCCGGTTCGGCAAACTTCAATAAGGCATTTACCAACCGGCTTCAGGTTATACATGGTATAAAAGGATGCTACCTCGTATACTTCAATAGGTTGAATATTCAGAATAGATGCCACATAGTCCATGGTTTGAGGACTAAGCCAACCTCCAAACTCAGCCTGAGCCAAGTGTAAAATTGGAAGTAGGGCCGATTTTTGGCGTCCTTCAGGATAACGGGCAATAATTCGTTTACAGATTTCCAGACTCTCTGGCGAAAACTGGATTGGATTTGTTTCGGTCGACATGCAGATTAACGCTTTCGAAAAAAGTGTGCGAAGGTACGAAAGAAAGGCAGATAGAACTAATTAAACGCAAATTTATCAAGAGGGTAACTTGGAAGTCAGTAAAAGAAGTCGAACTTGTTTGTTTTCTGTTAATTTGATTTGAGTTAATTTATTGAAAATCAATAATTTGTACTTTAGGTTATAGCAATTGTATTTGGAATACAAACCGGAAATCCTTACCTAAAATTCCTTACCGGATTCCCCGATTTGTTTTGTAACTATTAGTTTAAACGGGTTGATTTCCAGTGAAATACCTGAAGTACTATGGTTTTACTTCGTGTTTTATTCTGTTGGGTCTTTTGATGGGTGCATACAGATTTGAAAATATTTGGAAAAACCAATGGACTATTTCTTGCCGACCTATGGTAATTTCTTTCCCTGAAATACTACCTTTGCGCCCCTAAAATTTAAACAAATGGCCTTGCAATGTGGAATTGTTGGTTTGCCCAATGTTGGAAAATCAACCTTATTTAATTGTTTATCAAATGCAAAAGCCCAAGCGGCCAATTTCCCTTTTTGCACCATTGAACCCAATGTCGGTGTTATTACAGTTCCCGATGATCGTTTAAACAAATTGTCGGAACTGGTTAAGCCGGAACGCATTGTGCCAACCACCATTGAAATTGTTGATATTGCAGGTTTGGTAAAAGGGGCGTCCAAAGGGGAAGGCCTAGGTAATAAATTTTTGGCCAATATCCGCGAAACCGATGCCATTATTCATGTGTTGCGTTGTTTTGAAGATGGAAATATTGTCCATGTGGATGGATCAGTGAATCCCCTGCGCGACAAAGAAACCATCGACTTTGAATTACAAATGAAGGATTTGGAAAGTGTGGAAGCGAAACTAGCCAAGGTTACTCGTGCAGCCAATACAGGTGACAAAGAGGCTAAAAAGGCTTTTGAGGTTCTTACTATTTATAAGAATCATCTTGAAAAGGGTTTAAACGCCCGTTCAGCTCCGGTGGAAGAGGAGGATAAGCGACATGTAGCAGATATTTTCCTCTTAACTTCCAAGCCGGTTTTATATGTGTGTAATGTGGATGAAGGCAGTGTGATTAGCGGAAATAAATTTTCAGAATTGGTGAAGGATGCTGTAAAAGATGAAAAGGCAGAGGTTTTGTTGATTTCGGCCGCTATTGAAGCAGATATTGCTCAATTGGATAGCCTGGAAGATCGCATGAGTTTTCTAGCTGATTTAGGATTAAATGAACCTGGCGTGAATAAACTTATTCAGGCTGCTTACCGCTTGTTAAGCCTGCAAACGTATTTTACTGCCGGGGTAAAAGAAGTAAGAGCCTGGACCATTCATCACGGAGATACGGCTCCACAAGCTGCGGGAGTAATTCACAGCGATTTTGAAAAAGGATTTATCAGAGCGGAAGTAATTAAATATGCCGACTTTTTGAAATATGGTTCTGAAGTTGCCTGCAAAGAGGCCGGTAAAATGTCGGTAGAAGGAAAAGAATACATCGTGAATGACGGAGACATTATGCATTTCCGATTCAATGTTTAACACTGGCTTTTAAATTGAAAATTTGAATAAACGGAATTATCAAGTTGTTGAATGGAAAGACTTTATCGAATCTTCAAACCCTAAACATAAAAAAATTAAAGTCTAAACCCTATATTTGTCCCATTCAATCATGATTTATTCTCAACTGGTTCAACGGAAAAAGGAAGGAAAGAAATCCTTTGCTTTACTTATTGACCCGGACAAACCCAAGAAGGACGAGCTTTTACAGTTGATTAAACTGGCCAATGAAGAAGGTGTAGATTATTTTTTTGTTGGTGGAAGTTTGTTGACCAATGGAAGCCTGGAAGATTGTATTGTTACAATTAAGGCCAATAGTACTATTCCGGTGGTGTTGTTTCCCGGTAATGGTTTAATGGTTAATAAAAATGCAGATGCGATTCTGTTGTTATCGGTGATTTCCGGACGTAATCCTGAAATGCTGATTGGTAAACATGTGGAAGCTGCGCCATCCTTGCGCAGAAGTAAATTAGAAATTATTCCAACCGGATATATGCTGATAGAAAGCGGAAAGCCAACTTCTGCTTCTTATATGAGCAATACCACTCCTATCCCTGCCGATAAAGCAGACATTGCGGCTTGCACAGCCATGGCAGGTGAAATGTTGGGTCTGAAATGTATCTTTATGGACGGAGGAAGTGGGGCTCACCAGTCCGTTACTCCGGAAATGATTCAGTTGGTTTCATCCAATATCGATGTTCCATTAATTGTTGGTGGGGGAATAAAAAACGCCGATATGGCCCAGGAAAAACTCCGGTCAGGCGCCGATTTAATCGTGGTTGGAAATGCCGTGGAGAAGGATGCCGGACTAATTTCAACTATATCAAAAACCGTAAAATCTTATTCTAAGTCTTAGTGAAAATTATCATTATTTCACCACCCAGTCGAATCAAAGGGGAACCGGAAGTTGTAACTGAAATGTTTAAGCAGGGTTTGATGTACTTTCATTTGAAAAAACCCGGCTTTTCAGAAGATGTAATGATTGATTATTTGTTACGAATTCCTGAAGAGTTTCATCCCCGAATTTTTATTCATAACAACTATAGCTTAGTTACAAAATTTAACCTGGCCGGAATTCATCTTAATAAAAAAAGCAGAAAACCGGGGTGGTATCAACAGTTGCGTTTGGCCTACCTTAGGTATAAACGTAAGGATATTAAAGTTACTGCTTCTTATAGTAAACTGGCTAATTTATACTTTGATCCTCCTATTTATGAATATGCATTTTTAAGTCCCATATTTGAAAGCCTTAGTGAAGGTAAGTATCACCCGGCATTTAAAGAACGAGGATTGATGGAGGCCTTGCAAAAATCAAAAAATCCTATCATTGCTTATGGTGGAGTTGAAATGGATAAAATTGAAAAGGTAATTGATTTGGGATTTCAAGGAATGGCCTTGTTGGGCGTAGTTTGGAATGATAGTCATCCGTTAGCCGCTTTTCAGGAAATCCAAATCAAGGTAAAAGCTTATTCAGGCAATAGCTAATCCCATGCAGCCTGATTACCTCGAAATAGCATTATCGCCCAATTCCATTCAATTTTATGCCATTATTACCGGTGTAATTACCGTCTTTTTAACCGCTCGACGAAATATATGGTGCTGGCCGGTTGGGATTGTAAGCACCATTTTAGCTGCCTATGTTTACTTGTTTCAGCAATTGCCTTATGAGGCCTTACTGCAAGTGTTTTATTTGATTATGGCAATTTATGGTTGGATTAACTGGTATAAATCAAGCGAAAGTAAGGGTTTAGTTGTTGAATATACCAGCATAAAACAGCATATTTGGCTTTGCACCACTGCCGCAGTGGTAGGTTTGGGATTAGGGTATTTTTCATTCCTTCATTACCATTCCTATTTAAGCTTTCTGGATGCTTTGCTTACAACCTTTAGTTTGGCCGCCAATTGGTTAGCCGCTAAGCGTAAAATCGAAAATTGGTGGTACTGGATAGTGATCGATTCCATTTCTGTTGGTTTATACCATTATAAAGGAATGGATATGTTTGCTCTTTTGTTCATATTTTATACCTTGTTGGCCATTAGAGGATTAGGGGAATGGAAAGAAGGTTTTCAAGAATAAAACGCATAGCCATTACAGGTCCGGAATGCAGTGGAAAAACCACCTTAGCCAGGCATTTGAAAAAAGTTTGGAATGCAGCATTAGCTGAAGAGTTTGCACGGGAATACTTAGAAAAAATCGATTCTTACAGGTTCGAAGATTTGGATGCTATCCTAGAAGGTCAGCTGGAGAATGAACGAAAAGCAGAGGCAGAAGGCAAAAGCATTGTAGTTTGCGATACCGATGTACTGGTGATTAAAATTTGGAGTGAAGTAAAATTCGGTAAGGTGTCGCCCTTGGTCCAAACCTATTATGAACAAACTCATTACGACCTAACCATTTTATGCAAGCCAATTTACCAATGGGAATTCGATCCATTGCGTGAAGCCCCCGATGAAAATGATCGACTGAGGTTATACCAACTGTATTATCAGGCATTACAGCAAGAAGGTCGCTTGTTTCTTTGCCTTGAACCGGAGTTAGACCAGCCCTAAATTAGGCATTCATACCTGGTTAAACCCAAACGCTGTATTAGATATCGTAATGAAGCATTCAAATGCAAGTTGGATTAAACAGAATGTATCCGCTCTTTTTTTTTAAATTCCTATTATGCGGGCCCCTTCCGCCCATCTAGTTTTATTTTGTACCCCAAACAACCTGCACGGGCGTTCAGGTCACGCTATCGGCTGTAGTCCTCGTCCCCCTAGGCTAAAGCCGTAGGGGTCCTGTGGGCTACTTGCCTCTATCGTTGCCCGAGGGTGCAACCTCAACCTTTTTTATTATCTAACCATTCTCCTTATCTAACCTGCCTCAGCAAGGGAAGGGGCAAAAAAAAAGGACAGGTTTCCCTGTCCTTTTCTGTTCATCTGTATGAACTATTTTTTTGCTTTGGCTTTTGGCGCTGCTTTGGCTGCTGCTTTAGCAGGTGCTGCTTTTTTGTCCAAACCAAAGGCTTTTTTAACAGCATCAACATAATCTAATTTCTCCCATGAAAAAAGTTCAACTTTCAGTTTTTTCACTTTCCCATCCGGAGATTTGAATTCTTTGGTTACCACTTCATTTTTGCGACCCATGTGGCCATAGGCTGCTGTTTCGCTGTAAATCGGGGTGCGAAGTTTAAACCTTTGTTCGATGAAATAAGGGCGCATATCGAACAATTTTTCTACGATTTTTCCTATTTCACCATCACTTAAACCTACTTTGGAAGTTCCGAAGGTGTTTACGTTGATAGAAGTTGGTTGGGCTACACCAATAGCGTATGAAACCTGAACCAAGGCTTCTTTAGCAACTCCGGCTGCTACCAGATTTTTGGCAATGTGACGGGTTGCATAGGCTGCTGAACGGTCAACTTTTGAAGGATCTTTTCCTGAAAATGCACCTCCACCGTGCGCACCTTTACCACCGTAAGTGTCCACAATGATTTTACGTCCGGTTAATCCGGTGTCACCGTGTGGACCTCCAATTACGAATTTGCCGGTTGGATTAATGTGGTATTTAATTTTATCGTTGAAAAGCTTGGTATATTTTGGATACTTAGCTTTAACACGAGGAATCAAAATTTCGATAATGTCTTTTTTGATTTTTGCCAACATTTTAGCTTCAGTATCAAAGTCATCGTGTTGGGTTGAAACTACGATAGCATCGATTCTTACAGGTTGGTTGTTATCATCGTATTCCAAAGTAACCTGACTTTTAGCGTCCGGTCTAAGGTATTTAATGGCTTTGTTTTCGCGGCGTAGGGCAGCTAATTCCAAAAGAATACCATGCGATAAATCCAAGGCCAAAGGCATGTAGTTTTCGGTTTCGTCGGTTGCGTAGCCAAACATCATTCCTTGGTCACCTGCTCCTTGGTCCTCTTTCTTTTTACGGTCAACACCTTGGTTAATATCAGCACTTTGTTCATGAATGGCCGATAGAATTCCACAGCTATTGGCTTCGAACATATATTCGCTCTTAGTGTAACCAATTTTACGAATTACCCCACGGGCAATTTCTTGAACATCCAAATAGGCTTTCGACTTAACCTCTCCGGCCAAAACTACCTGTCCGGTCGTTACCAGGGTTTCACAAGCAACTTTTGATTCAGGGTCAAAGGCAAGAAAATTATCAATTAGGGCGTCTGAAATTTGGTCAGCCACTTTATCAGGATGACCTTCAGATACAGATTCAGAAGTAAATAAATAAGGCATTTTTTGATTTTTAAGGAGGGCAAAATTAATCGAATTGAATTATCTTCATCGGATTAATTGATTTTCCAAAATAAGTTCTTTGGATTCCTCTCGGTTTTTCATCTCCAACAGCCATTCAAATGCTTCGGCTTGGCTATGGACCGGTAGGGTTGGAGATACCGGCTTAAAAAAAAGCATGTAGAAATTAAACAAGATTCGTTTTCCGATGGTATCAACCAAAACAGCATTGGCAAACGTGTATTTTTGACCTTCAGCGGATGAGGCAAATTCCTTTGCCTTTTTCTCTATTCTCAAAAAAGAGTGGGTGACAATATAAATGGGCATCCTTTTCCCATGGCCCAAGTCCTTTACAGCATCCCTTACCATCCACATGTGGTCTAATTCTACTTCGTTAACACCTTCGTCCCATACAATTTCAATAATGCCATTGGAATATAGTTTGGCCAAAAAACAAAAGGGAATGCTTCGCTCAGCAAGAATAGTTATCATGGAAAGATAAGGTTTTCAATAGGTAATAGGGTTTCCAAAAATACCTATTAAATGGTAGTGCGCTTACCTCAACACAAAATATTTAAATTCTCCGAAGTTTTGATAAAATTAGTTAGACAAACAGATTTAATTTGCCGTTAAATTTTTCTTTTTCAGGCATTCAATTGGAATTGGCTTACGCCGTTTTGCTTCGAATTGGGAAGGCTACTACCAACAAAACCATTAAGGCAGTTACTAATTTTAACCAAACCGGATCTATACCTTGTGATAATACAAATGCCATGATTAATCGAAAAATCAGGGTGCCAATGAAAATAAAAATCAGACGAACCAATAGGGAACCAATACCCAGAAACGAAAACAAGGTTTCTCCAATTATTACAGAACCCAAACCTGCAATTACTATCCCTACCCCCATATTGATATCGGCAAAACCTTGCACCTGGGTAACCAAATTGCCACTTAACGCTACCAGAGAATTGGCTATACCCAAGCCAATCATTTTCATAGTATCGGAATTTACCCCATAAGCTTTCACCATTTCTGCAGAGTTTCCTGTTGCCCGCATGGCTATTCCAAAATCCGTTTTTAACAGGAAAAACAAGGCAAGTATCAATACCATTACCAAGGCACTAAGAATCACTACCTGAAACCAGGTTTCAGAAAGATTGGAATTTCCGAAAAGGGTTGCTACATCCACCAAGGCCAGATTGGATTTGCCCATGCTTTTTAAATTGACGGAATACAAAGCTGTCATCACTAAAATGCCGGCCAGCAATGGATTTACTTTTAAACGGGTATGGATAAACCCGGTTAAAAATCCGCTTGAAAATCCGGCCACCAGGCTTAAAATCAGGGTCAGCACCGGAGAGATTCCACTGAGTAGCAAAATGCCTGTTAAGGCTCCACCCAAGGTAAAGCTTCCATCGGTAGTAATATCTGGTATGTTGAAGATTTTCATCGAGAAAAATATCCCAAAACTCAGCCCACCAAAGGCTAATGCCAAAACAACTGCGGTTAGATAAAAACTCATAGATTCTACAAAGGTCTAAAACTTTGTGAATAGACCACAATCCGGAATGCTAATTCGACTTGCTTCCTCGTATTTTGGCTACCTTCGTGCCCCATGAAAAAGTGGATACTCCTTTTTTTCTTAGCCTTTGCCGGAATTAGCCATAGGATTCCTGCCCAAGTACCTGTTGCCAACGACCTGGTTGTTATTCTGCATCAGGAAACCTTAAATAAACTCTTTGGCGCAATTGGTGAAATTAGCGGTACAGAGGAATATGAAATTCTGCTGATGAAGAAGAAATATACCTGGTTTTTAAGCAATATGCGTATTCAATTGCAGAAAGACTCAGCTTCATTTATTACCGACGCCACCGTGGATGCAGGTTTTGGAATTTACAAAGATCAGGTGGTAGGAAAAGTGGCAATCGACTATGATGAAAAGCGCAACAAAATCAGTGTAAAAGTAGTGGATGCAGTATTTGAGATTTTTATCAATTTCATGGGAAAACGATTGGTGATCAAACGGGTTCAATTGGCAAATTACCTCACGACTCCTTTTACCTTTGAAGGCCCAATGACCCTGGAAAACGAAATGAATTTTCAAATGCCGGATGGTTCGGAAAAAAAGCTGTTTCTCAAGCCTAGCCGATGTATCATTCGAGTTGAACCGGAAAAAATAATTGTTTCAACAGAAATTGATTTCTTCCATCAAAAGGTTTTATTGAAAAACAAATGAAATTAGAATTGCTGAAGCTTTGGCTGCAATGGTTAGCCTTTTG